>CAZVEO010000015.1:0-30032 GCA_964626385.1 uncultured Bacteroidaceae bacterium | reverse complement strand
AAACACCCTATGGGTGCAGGCTGTGCCTGTGCCCTTATAAGACACCCTATGGGTGCAGGCTGTGCCTGTAACCTATTACAACCTATAAAAACCCTAAAAAAACACCTCTCAAAAAAAAATTTCGGGAAATCACGTAAATACCTATTTAAAAGCAAAAAATAAGGGTGCTACTACTGATTATCAATTACTTAACCTTTTTCGAAGGGGCAAAATTGGGCATTTTTCTTGAAAATCAGCGTTTTCGAAGGGTTTTTTGAAGAAAAATTTTTCTTTAAGCGGATTTTGCAAAAATGAATCTTCGTTTTATTTCAACGAATCTTCGTTTCGATTTCTCGAAACGAAGATTCGTTTTTACTGATTATCAGATAGTTACAAGGGTAAAAAATGGGAATTTTCTATTAGGTATCTTTTTCTCTTACAAAGTTACGAACATTTTTTGACCTGACCAAACGCGTGCACACTTTTTTTTTGTAACTCATTGATTCTCAGTAAACCGATTTCGCACCCACAGGGTGCTTTTTATTGGGCATAGCCATTAAAATAAGACTGAGACTTCGCTTATGCGTCTTATAAAACAGGCTGTGCCTGTTTTATAAGACACCCTATGGGTGTGGCTGTGCCTGTGCCTGCGGCTTTAAATAATATTAACTGCTTTTAAATAATCTTATACAAACTTACAAAATATTTCTACTCAGAGTAACAATCAAACATAGGTTATTTATAATTAACACAAGTTTATATGCTTCGTGGTGTTATGTATAATAGTAAAAAGTTGTATTTTTGCAAACGTGTTTTTTATTTATGGACTTTACTAAAGGAAATATATATCGCAGTATTTTTGTATTTTCAATACCTATAATATTAGGTAACCTTTTTCAGCAATTATATTCTTTGGTGAATAGTATTTTTGTGGGCAAATATCTTGGTGTGGATGAACTTGCAGCGGTAGGAAGCGTGTATCCTGTAACTTTTTTTATTACAAGTATGGTTCTTGGCATTGGGTCGGGGGGAAGCGTAGTGGTTTCGCACTATTACGGAGCAAAAGATTATCAAGCCATACATAAAGTTATAAGTACTTTTTACATTTTTTTTATTCTATTGGGAGTTGTTATTTGTTGTTTGGGAATAGCCTTTGCAGATAATATTTTTTCACTTCTATACCTTTCTTCTTCTGTACATTCTTTGGCTGTAACCTACTTTAAAATATATATGTTGGGTATGTTTTTTTCGGTTATCTTTCATAGTGCCGTAAGCATATTGCGAGGATTAGGAGATGCAACAACACAATTATATTTTCTTATTCCTGCAAATATTCTCAATATATTTCTTTCTTATTTCTTTCTCGGAGTAATGCATTGGGGAATAGAGGCTTCTGCTTGGGCTTCTTTTATTTCTCAATTTATGGCTTTTGCTTGCTTATTTATTTTTTTAAGAAAAAAACACGAATTTGTTCATTTGCCTTCCTTAAAACATTTGTATTTCAATAAATTGTACCTAAAAAAAATAGTAAACTTAGGAATACCGACAGGTTTACAACAAAGTATAGTATCTTTAACACAAATACTTATTCTTTCTTTGGTAACTTCTTTTGGTACTGACGCAGTAGCAGGTTATTCTGCAGCAGTAAGAGTAGAAAGTATTGCTTTGATTTTAGTGCTTAATATTGGGCAGGCTTTAACCTCTTTTGTAGGTACAAACATAGGAGCAAAAAATATTATAAGAGCAAAAAAAGGACTCTTTGCTTCAATAAAAATTATGTTTACAATTTCAATATTTATTTTTTTGATATTCTTCTTTTGGGACAAAGAACTTATACAACTCTTTACCTCCAAAGGTAGCGTTATAGCAATTGGTGGAGAGTATCTTGTGATAGATGCTTTGTTTTGGGTGTTATTTGGAATAATGATGATGTTTACCTCCTATTATAGAGGAGTTGGTTATGCTCTAACAACTTTTGTTATCAGTTTTGTTACTCTTTTATTAGTTAGGATTCCTTTATCTTGGTGGTTATCACAAAATTATGGTTTATTAGGAATATGGTTAGGTGCTCCATTTGCATGGTTGTTAGCCATAACAATATATGTATTTTGTTTTAAATTTTTTAAAATAGATTTTTCCAAAGTATTAAAAACACATTGATTTAACAACATTGACTTTTATATTATATAATCCCTTTTGTAAAATCTTTTTGTGCTTTATGATAGTCCTCTGGAATACCTATATCTATAAAGTAACCCTCATATTTGAAACCAAAAATATCTTTACGTTTTTCTAAAATCTCTTTTTCAAAAGAGAACTTATATGGAAAATTATTGAGGTCTAACTTTGCTCTATTTATTATGTATATTCCACAATTTATAAGCCCTTGTTTGCAAAACTTTTTTTCTTCAAAAGTTATTATTTTCCCATTCTGGTCTGTTATTACATTACCATATCTTTCAAAATTCTTCATTTCTTTCAAAGCCAAAACAATAGAAGCATCTGTTGTTTTATATTTATTATAAAGATTATCAAAGTCTATCAAAAAAATAGAATCTCCATTTAATACAAAAACCTCATCCTGTAAAACCTTATCCATAGCAAGACGCAAAGCACCTCCCGTACCAAGTGGTTCTTTTTCTATAACATAATCTATAGGGAAAGAAAATAAACCTCTATTTTTTTCAGTCCAATCAACAACAACCTCAGCCATATAGCCAAGAGAGAGTATTACTTTTTCTATCTTATACCTTTCTAAATATCTTAACCAATAATATAAAAAAGGCTTACCATTTATTTCTGCCATACATTTTGGTCTATCGCTTACCTCACTACGCAAACGTGTTCCTAAACCTCCAGCCAATATTATCGCTTCCATAAAACAGAAATTATTATTTATCAATTATCCATCCGTGAGGTCCATCCTCTGTAAATTGAAAAGGAATACATCTGCCCTCCATTTTGTCTAAAACTTGCATAAGATTATATTTATTTTCTGGTTGAGTAACAAAAGTAATAAAACCTCCTCCACCTGCCCCAGATACTTTAGCAGCCAAAGCACCATTATTGTATGCTAAATCTACAATATTATCTATTTTGTTGTTTGATATACTTTTTGCTAAACGTTTTTTATCCTCCCAACCCTTTTTTATTATTTGTGCAAATCCCTGTATATCTCCAGATAAAAGAGTTTGTTTCATATCCTCGGCACTTTGTTTTATTTTGTGCAAAGATTCTAAGGTTTGAGAATTGCCTTGTTTGGTGTTATGTTTCTGTTCATCTATAATCTGAGCCGAAGAGCGAGAAGCTCCAGTGTAGTATATAAGCATTGAGGCTTCCAACTCATCCTTTATCCAACGTTTGATTTTTAAAGGGTTGACTATAACCAAATCATTTGGTCTAAATTCCATAAGATTAAAACCTCCAAAGGTTGCAGCATATTGGTCTTGTTTGCCTCCTGCAAGCGATAAGTCCAAACGTTCTATTTCATAAGCCAAACGCGCCGTTTCATAATTACCCATAGGCAAAGAAAACATTTCTATAAAGGCCTTTAATATGCAAACAACCATAGTAGAAGAGGAACCCAAGCCTGAGCCAGCAGGAGCATCTGAGTAGGTTGTCATTTTAAAAGAAAAAGGAGGCAAATTAAAGTCCTTTATTATTCTATTGTAAACTCCTTTTCCCAAAGAAAGCGAGCTATTTATGGGTAATTCTTTTTGTACGGGCAGTATTTCTCTCTGGTCTATATCAGCCGCATATATTTCTATTTTATCGTTATCCGTCTTTTCTATATAGCAATGTGCATAAAGATTAATGGTAGCATTCAAAACCGAACCTCCATACATATCACTATAAGGCGATACATCCGTTCCTCCTCCTGCAAGTCCCAATCTTAAAGGTGCTTTACTCCTAATTATTTTTTTTTGTACCATAAAAATGATTGTTATTTGTGCAAAGTTAAATAGAAAAGTTAAACTTTATAAACAAATATTTTTATTTTTCCACAAAAGAATAGCCAACAAGTTCGTCATAATCATCCGAAAAATTGCGATAATAAACAAAAATCTTATAAATATTATTGGTTTCATAATGGTCACCTTCTACTTCCTTTGTGGATGCCTCCATCAAAAAGTTGGGCAAAAAAAGTATCTGATAATTATAATAACCTTGTTTAAGATATAAAGTTGCAATGTATTTTCCGTCTTGAAATTCAAATCTATTCTGCTCATTCATTCTCCAATCAGATAAATCTCCTACTACATAATAATTTCCCTCCAAAGTGTAAGGCAATGGTAAAGTAAAATAAACCCAAACATAATCACTATAAGTATTTCTATCCTCTTGATATTCGTTTCTTATATAATATTTGCCATTAATGTCTTTATCGGTAGAATAAGCAAAAGATTTTTTTATCCTTTCCTCTCTTAATATGGCAACGTTTTGATTATCTATAAAATCTAAGCGAGCAACATAATTACTCCTATTCCTTAACGAAGTAATATCAAAATTTCTAAACTCATTACCACCAAGAAATTGATTGCTTTTATCAAAAGAAAAATCAATATCTGTTCCACTATTACCTCGCAAATGCAACTGCCTTTTATTGTCCTCTCTCCCATTTTGTTGTACAATAACTTTCATATATTTTTCCGCTTCAGAAAAAAATCTACCGCTTTTTGAACCTACTTTTACATTAACCTCTTGAGTGGTTTGCAACATAGAAGTTATTGACGATTGTCTTATTTCTGTTTTTATATTAGTTTGGTCGTCCACACAATAAAAACGTCGAGTAAAAATTATATTATCCTCCCTACCAGCAGGAAAAACCTTAATAATATAATTACCAGATTTTGTTATTTTCATATTAGGGGAAGGAATTACCTGTGAATAATGAACATAACGTTGTATGGTGTTAAAAGAATTTTTGTAATTCTCTATGGGTTGTACTTCAAAGCCTTCTAAATATAGCATAACATCCAAACCACTTTCTGTCCAATCGGCATTACAATGAGTTATAGTGTATTCATAGTTTTGTGTTTCCTCTGAGAGTTCATCAAACTGTAAAAGAAGTTTTTTATTTGAATTAAGATAAATCACAGGTTCTGACAATTGATTGCCTTGTTGTTCTAAAATAACCGTTTTTATTAAAGGAGAGTATGCTCTATTTTCCCAAATCAATTGAGCGTAAGAAAAAAAACTCACGCTCAACAGGAATATATATATAATGTATTTCATTGCACTATAAGAAAATTAGGCTTCCATTTCCTTTTCTACCTCAGCAACTGTTTTTGGTATGTACTTGCCCAGAAATCTACATCCATCCTTTGTTATCAAAACATCATCCTCTATCCTTATGCCACCAAAATCTTTGAATTTCTCTACCTCATTATAATTAATAAAATCCATACATTTCTTCTCTGCTCTCCATTGGTCAATAAGAGCGGGTATAAAATAACAACCCGGTTCATCTGTTATTACAAAGCCCTCTTGCAACTCTCTTCCCAAACGCAAAGAAGCCAAACCAAACTGAGTGGAACGTACATTTTTCTTATCATAGCCTACATAATTCTCACCATAGTTTTCCATATCATGTACATCCAAGCCCATCATATGTCCAAGTCCATGAGGCATAAACATACCCATAGCACCTTGTCTTACAGCCTCCTTTATATCTCCTTTCATAAGTCCTAAAGCTTTAAGTCCCTCGCCCAATCTTTCAACAGCAGCAAGGTGAATATCGGAATATTTTACATTTGGCTTGCATAGTGTAGCCACTAACAATTGAGCGGAAAGCACGGCTTCATAGATAGCTTTTTGTCTTGCGTCAAATTTACCACCAACAGGCACAGAACGAGTAATATCTGAACAATATCCCATATTGTTTTCACAACCAGCATCAGACACTATCATTCTACCTTTTTTTATTTGCAAAGAATGGTCGTGTCCATGAAGTATTTCTCCATGTGTGGTTAGAATAATAGGAAATGAAACAGGACCGCCTCCTGCAAGAGCAATACCTTCCATAGTACCCGCTATTTGATACTCAATAGTACCTTCATTCCTTGCCATATGCATCATAGTAGTATGCATGATGTAAGCCGTATTTATAGCTTTCTCAATTTCAATTATTTCTTGGTCGGACTTAATTGAACGTTGCTTTACACAAGCGGCTATCAATTCTTTAGAAACGTATGCTTGTATATATCTATAATCTAAATGGAGAATATCAGCAATAAACTCAACTGTCTCTGCTCTATAAGGTGGGACGAAATGCACCTTTCTTTTTTCAAAGACAGCTTTGTCCATAAGGGTTCTTAGGTCTTTTATTGTACCAGAATTTTTGACACCTATTTCCATTGCTCTTTCACTAAGTGAAGGTATAGGACCTGTCCAAATAATATCTGCCATATCCACCTCTTCTCCAAACAAATATTCCTCTCCGCTCTGAGTATCTATCACGCCCACCAGTCCTTGAATATCATAACCAAAGAAATAACGAAAAGTGCTATCTTGTCTAAATGTATATTGATTGGCAGGGTAATTAAAGGAAACATCTGTATTGCCAACAATAAGAATTAAACCATCTTGCACGTCTTTTGATAGTTTTTTACGTCTGTCTATGTAAGTATCTTTTGAAAACATAACCTTAAATTATTTTTTATATTTGTTACTTTCTATTATATTATTATTTTTGCAATATTATAAAAAATTATTGAATTAGCGGGGAAAAGAAATGAAAAACTATCAACAAGGGATAAGTTCGCATAAATTATTATTAACTAACATTGACGCAAAACATAGAATAAAATAGCTACTCTACCCTATCAAAATCTATACAAAGTAAATAGAGTAATGGTTCGGCTTCTATCATATAAAACAGCCTGTGGCTGTTATAAATCGGTACGAGGTTCTATTATAGTTCCCCATTCGCGTTTTACGGCTCTTTTGTTTACTATTTTTATATGTTCTATTGCATATCTACCGTTTGGATGTGTGGCTATCACATCTATTACTCCATCATGATGTTTCAATACTACTTTATTCATATTGTAGTTGTTTTTCTTTTTATATGTATAACAAAACATCTCTTCAGGCTTAGTAGGTTTGTAGTTAGGGCAGTCGTATTCGTGTACCTTACAGTTGAATATCTCTCGCCACGAATTTCCCGTATAAGAAAAAACACGAAAATAATTTACATTTGAATAATCTCTATAAACACTCATAAGAGAAATCTCATCACCTCCATCTCCGTCCAAATCTCCCTCATTGACAAGAAAATAGACTCCAAGGTCAGTGTCTAATTCCAATGGAGTTATCTCATCATTGTCCGAAAAAATCTTTGTTGCACTTTCATAAAGAGTTTCTTCAAAGCCATCACCATCAAAATCTCCTCTTATGCTAAAACGAGTCGCATTTGTTTTATTCCACTTCCACTCAGAAGGAGATAGATTGTTAGTTATCACCTCAGTCCAAGGCTTTACCATTTGAATAGTATCCTCTTCTTGTTGTGCTTTCAACAAAAAAGAAAACATAAAAGTAAATATCAGTATGGTCAAAATCTTATTATTCATAACTTTATTTGTATTTATTAGAAAAAACTTAACCTATATCATCATAACGCAAATTGCCTATAATATATTCTTGTCTATTAGGAGAGTTTGCCCCCATAAAAAATTTTAATGTATCAGGTATGCCCGACTCTTTGGTCAATATCACAGGGTCTAATCTTATATCCTTACCTATAAAATTAGAAAACTCCGCAGGAGATATTTCTCCCAAACCCTTAAATCTTGTTATTTCCACTCCTTGTTTTAGTTTTGTAGCCGCTTCATCTCTTTCTTGCTCAGTATAACAATATATTGTTTGTTTTTTATTTCTAACTCTAAACAAAGGAGTTTGCAATATATATACATGACCACTTCTTACTAAATCGGGAAAAAATTGAAGAAAAAAAGTCATCAAAAGCATACGAATATGCATCCCATCCACATCGGCATCGGTTGCAATAACAATGTTGTTGTATCGCAAATTATCCATATCTTCGTCTATATTCAAAGCATTGTGAAGAAGGTTAAACTCCTCATTCTTATAGACTATTTCTTTGCTTTCTCCGTATGAATTATAAGGCTTACCTCTAAGAGAAAAAACTGCTTGAACATTAGGGTCTCTGCTCTTTGTTATACTACCTGAAGCCGAATCTCCCTCAGTGATAAATAAGGTTGTTTCCAATCTTCTCTCATCTTTGCTATTGTAATGTACCCTGCAATCTCTTAATTTCTTGTTTGTAAGTGAGGCTTTCTTTGCTCCTTCTTTTGCTAATTTTTTAACATTTTGAAGACCTTTTCTTTCTTTTTCATTTCTCTGAATTTTTTGCAAAATCAATTCTGCAACATCCTCATTGATATGAAGATAATTATCAAGTCTTCTTTTTACTATGTCGTTTATATAATTTCTTACCGTTATGCCTTTTTCCTTGTCATAATCAACACTACCGAGTTTGGTTTTTGTTTGTGATTCAAAAACAGGCTCTTTTATTCTCAAACTTATGGCTGATACTATTCCTGAGCGAATATCAGAGGGTTCATAATCTTTCTTAAAGAAATCTTTCATTACTTTTACAATTGCCTCTCTAAAAGCAGCCAAATGAGTGCCTCCTTGTGTAGTATTCTGACCATTAACAAAAGAATGATGCTCTTCTGTTAAGACTTTATCTGAATGAGTAAAGGCAAACTCAAAGTCGTCCTCCTTTATGTGTATTACAGGATACAGAGGTTCAGAGTCCATATTGTTGTTAAGCAAATCCAACAAACCATTGGGAGAGCGATATTTTTTTTCATTAAAAACCAAAGTCAGTCCATGATTTAGATAAGCATAATTCCAAATCATTTTCTCAACATATTCGGTTATATAAGAAAAATTACCAAATAGTTCTCTGTCAGGAATAAACTCTATGATAGTGCCATTAGGTTCTTCCAAATCTGTTATAGGATAGTCCTTTACTAACTCTCCTTTGGAAAATTCTGCAATTTTGGTTTTGTTATCTACAATACTTTGAACCCTAAAAAAAGAACTCAACGCATTGACGGCTTTTGTACCTACTCCATTCATTCCAACAGATTTTTTAAAGGTATTGGAGTCATACTTTGCTCCGGTATTCATTTTTGCAACACAATCTATAGTCTTTCCCAAAGGTATTCCACGACCATAATCTCTTACCTTAACTTTACCGCTTTCGTAGTCTATATTTATCTCTATTATCTTGCCATTACCCATGGCAAACTCGTCTATGGAATTGTCTATAACCTCCTTAACCAAAACATATATACCATCATCATTAGAGGCTCCGTCTCCTAATTTGCCTATATACATCCCCGGACGCAACCTTATGTGTTCGTTCCACTTAAGCGTTATAACACTTTCCTCGCCGTAACTACTGATATTCTTTTTTTGCTCTTCCATAATAACAGAATGCAAAGTTACATTTTTTTTTGAAAACACTCCCTCCTCTACTATTCAAAGCCACCACACATTCGCTAAAAAAATCAACTTTTCTTGTCCTTACACTTGCTTAAAAAATTGTTTTATAGAATCTGTTATATATTTTTGATCCTTTTCCGATAATTCCGTATGCATAGGCAAAGATAATACCTCATTACAAAGCCTATCAGTATTTGTCATTTCATTACCTTTACGAGATACTACAGCCAAAGCCTCCTGTTTGTGCAGAGGTATAGGATAATAAATAGCCGTTGGAATATTTTTTTCTTTTAGATAAGATTGCAAATCATTTCTTCTATTATTTAGTACCTTTATGGTATATTGATTATAGGTATGAGATGAATTAGGCGTTTTTTGTGGCAAAATTATTTCTTCCAGTTCTTTTAACTCCTCATTATATCTTTTCGCAACTTGTTGTCTTTTTGATAAATATTTATCCAAATATTTTAACTTGACTTTTAGAATTGCTGCTTGAATAGTATCCAACCTTGAATTAACTCCTATTATTTGATTATAGTACTTTTGTTTTGCACCATGGTTGGCTATCAAACGCAATTTTTCTGCCAAAGCATCATCATTAGTAAACACTGCTCCACCATCTCCATAGCAAGCCAAATTTTTGGTAGGGAAAAAAGAAGTACAACCAATATTTCCTATAGTGCCAAGTTTTTTTGTTTCCTTATTTGCAAATGTATATTCTGCGCCAAAGGACTGAGCATTATCTTCTATTACAAACAAGTCATATTGTTTAGCAAGTTCAATAATGCTCTCCATTTCCGCACCTTGCCCAAACAAATGTACAGGAATTATTGCTCTTGTTTTTACTGAAATTGCTTGCTTTATGTTCTCAAAAGTGCAATTAAAATTATCATAATCCACATCTACAAACACAGGCCTTAAACCTAACAAAGCAATAACCTCAGCCGTAGCAATAAAAGAAAAAGAAGGGCAAATAACCTCATCACTCGGCTTTAAATTCAACGACATAAGAGCTATTTGCAAAGCATCCGTCCCATTGCCACAAGTAATTACGTGCTTTACATTCAGATATTTTCTTAAACATTCTTCCAATTCCCCAACTTGTTCTCCTTTAATGTATTGTGTAGAAAGTAATACTTTATCTATTTCTTTTTTTATGTCTTTCTCAATTTTCAAATATTGATTTTTCAAATCTACCATTTGTATTTTCATAACTATACCTCCTTTATTCAAAAGATTTTTTATTACAAAAAAAATTATTGCAATGATATGATTTTTACATCCTTAAAATTTTCTACAACCTTAGGTAAAAGCGTATTATACTTATATATTTTAGCCTTTAATTCTAATGAAACAACAAATTCTCCTTTTTCCTCCTCTATGGAACATTCTCTTAAAACAAATCCATCTTTTTGTAACAATTCTATTATTTGATTTATCTGCAACTGCTCTCTACAAGTAAAAACTATAGAAAGATGTCTAAAAGTCAATCTTTTTGCACCAAAATTCAAAAGACTCAAAGACAACAAAACTATTATCGTTGTTGCTATAGCAAGAAAATACATTTTACAACCAACCGCCAAACCTATCGCTCCAGTTACCCATATACCTGCTGCTGTTGTCAAACCTCTTATAAACTTACGTTGAAATATTATAGTGCCTGCTCCTAAAAAGCCCATGCCCGTTACCACTTGTGAGGCAATTCTCGAAGGGTCAAAGGAAACGGATTTACGCCCCAAAAACTCATCAAAACCATATTGAGAAATTATCATAAACAATGCTGCGCCCACAGCCACAAGAACATGAGTACGAAAACCAGCCTCTTTGGCATGATACTCTCTTTCCAAGCCTATTGCTCCTCCAAGCAAAGCGGCTACAACCATTCTTAAAACAAAATCCCAATACATAACAGTTTTTTTTCTAATCACGATAACGCAAATAATAAGATTTTATTTTGAAAAGTTTAAATAGGTCATTATAAGTTAATCGCCTTTTTTTTATCATAAACTTAATGGTATTATAAAAACCCTTATGAAAAAGGATAAATCTGTAAAACAGGCGGTGCCTGTGAGTTTTTAGAGAGAATTGAGCAAAGAAGTATAAAAAATTGTAATTTTGCAGTGATTTCAAATAGAGAGTTTATGAGTAAGAAATTTTTTATATTTTGTTTTACATGTATTTACACTCTTTTTTCACTATCGCAAAATAGTTATAGTGTTTGTTTGGACTTTAAGTACGACTCCATCTTTGTTTTAGAAAATGATTATTTTGCAATCAGAGAAAACAATCTTTGGGGCATAGCAAAGGGAAATCAAATAGTTGTGCCGTGCCAATATGAGTGGATAGATGCTTATGGAGATAGCGTGATTACTATTGTAGAAAATCAAAGGGCTGGTTTTGTTGATATTAAGGGCAATGTAATTTCTCCTGCTCAATACTTGCTTGAAGTAGGTTTTACAACTGTTTATAAATCTCCGCTTAATGTCTTTTCTTACAATTCGGCTTTGGTTTATAATGGAGAAAAATTTCTTCTTATAGGTAAAAACGGGCAGTCGTTGGTGGAGGAAAATATAGAAATATTATCAAAGGAGGGCAATACAGTAGTGTATAGAAAAAACTCTGCCTATGGGCTTATGGATGCTTTAGGCAAACCTTTGACAGAGGCAAAATACTTGCAAATACAACCGGTAATAGAGGGTAAACTATACGCTTATATAGGGATGAGAGATGGTATGAGAGTATGGGGATTGTTGAATGATAAAGGAGAGACAAAATCTCTTGCTTATTTTGACGAGATACAATTGATAAATAAAAGAGATAGATTTTATGTAAAAGCCTTTTTACCTTCGGGTAAGCAAGCTCTTTTTGATGAAAATGGTGAAATATTGTTTCAGCCCTTGTATCAAAGTATAGAGCCTACAATTTACCCAAATTATTTTGACATTACAGAAAATACCAAACACGGCATAGTAAGTTCGGACTATATTTTGTATGCACCTACAGCATACGAACAAGTGCAAGTAACCACATTGGGAAAAGATACGTTTTTTGTTGCTATAAATGATGGAGTGTCTTTTGTGTTAAACAAAAAGAACCAACTGCTTGCTCACTATGAGGGCAATATTACGGGGTTTATTTCTTATAGTGATGAAAATGTTGTTTTTGTAGCCGATTCTTTTCTTAACTATGGAGTAATGTCTTCTCAAAAAGGTTGGCTTATTCCTCCTAAATATATAGATGCTTTGGGCTGTGTAAATAACAGTGTTATTCTCAAAAAAGGTAAAAAATGGGGCGCCTTAGATTTGGAAGGTAAGGAGGTCGTACCTTTTGAATACAGTAAAGTAAAGATTTCTAACAAACAATCTTTTGTTGTTTTTTATGAAGGCAAAAATAATTCTGTGTTGCTTAATGATAAGGGAGAAAAACAATTGTTTCCAAAGGTTAAGAAATTGTTTGTTTTCGGAGATTATATAGAATATAGAGATAAGAAACACTATGCGAGGTTGTATGCTTCGGGGCAAGAAAAGAAAACACAATATTTGGATATAGGTACAGAAAAAAATAATATACTAAGCGTTAGAGATAAGGGGGGATGGACTTATGTCAATGCTTCTTCCTTAGAACCTTTAACAGATAAACATTTTGACAATGTGTCTTCCTTTAATAACAAGAGGGCTTTGGTTGTAAAAGATAAAAAATTGTTGGTTATAGATGACAGTTTTAATACCGTTCAAACTCTAATCACTGCACAAAAAACCAATTTGGCTACCGCTATGCTAAGATTAAGTATAGCAACAATTCAAAATAGACCTTATACAATACTAAAAGTAGACGGGAAGTACGGAGTAATAGCAATAAAATAATAAAAAAAGACGAAAAAATGAAAGCAACAAAATTTTTTTTGAGCCTTATGGCTTTGACAACAATGAGTGTATTTGCTCAAAATTACAAATCGCAAACTCTCTCAGAAGCACAAACCTATCAAAACGGAATTTATTATTCGGTTGCTCAAACTGAGATTGTTTTTAAGGTTAAAGTGGAAAAAACCACTCAAAGCAAAGGTGTTTATAGTGAATCTGCTTATTTATTGGGTATAGATAACGCGAGTCTTAACAATGGAGAAAGTTACAAAATAAAATCTGTAACAATGTTTCCAAAAGGGGTAGCTAATGAAAACCAGCAATATTTTCTAACCTATAACAATAATGTTAATGTGGAGCTCTTTGAAAATGGAACAATCAAAAGCATATACACAGATAAGCAAAACAATACACTGAAGGCAGAACAACCAAAAGGAGAATTTAGGCACCATAAATCTCCAAAGGTAGAGAATAAAGATTGCTCAAATATTACTCCTACTTTTGAACAAGAACTATTAAAACAAGGTTATTTGACAAAGCATCCTTTTCTTTCTGCTCAACAAACTGTGGCAGAAATCAAGCGTTTAAGAGAACAACAAACAAAAATCCTATCTGGCGAAGTTGAAGGTACTTATTTAAACACCACAGTGGATTTTATGTACAAACAGTTGGATGCAATGATAAATAGTTATGTTGCTCTCTTTACGGGCATACAAACCGTTACAGAGGAAGAATATACTTTTTCTATAATACCTCAAAAACCTATAATAGTAGAGGAAGATTTGTTGGTACCTATTTGCAAGTTTTCCAAAGAAAACGGAATTACTTCCTTGAATGCAAAGAATGAGGATATAAAACTTATTGCACGTATACATTCCTTTAATACACTAAAAGAGCTTGAAAACAAAGCCAACGAAAAGAAAAATTCTAAGGACTTTCAAAAAAATGTTTCCAAAATTGGCATAGGTCTTTATTATTCTGTACCAGAAAGAGTGGAAGTATTTGTAGAATATGGAAATGAGACTTTGGGTAGTAAGATTATTAAGTTAGCACAATATGGTTTTGTAAATACTCTTGCTGGTGGTAACAAACAAATAGAACTTGATGCTACAACGGGTGCTATTATAAAAATTTGGTAACAGGCACAGGCTAAGCCTGTTTTATAAGGGCATAGTCTTTTTACTTTATAGGTTAGCACAGGCACAGCCTGTTCTATAAGGGCAGAGCCGTAAAAAAATGTAATGGATTTGCCCTTATGAAACACCATGTGGGTGCTTCGCTTATGCGTTATGCTAACTCATAGTAACTTATAACAACCTATTCAAACCTAACAAAACTTACAAAAAAAATAGAGAAATCGGTTTACTGATTATCAGTAAGTTACAAAAAAAAAGTGTGCACGCGTTTGGTCAGGTCAAAAAATGTTCGTAACTTTGTAAGAGAAAAAGATACCTACCACAAAATTTACCATTTTTAGCCCTGTAACCACTTGATAATCAACGATAACGAATCTTCGTTTCATTTTATCGAAACGAAGATTCGTTGAAATAAAACGAAGATTCATTTTTGAAAAATCCCGATTTGAAAAAAATTTTCTTCAAAAACCCTCTCGAAAACGCTGATTTTCAGGAAAATTGCCTAATTTTGACCATTCGAAAAAGGTTAAATATTTGATAATCAGTAGCAGCACTCTTGTTTTTTGCTTTTAAATGGGTATTTACGCGATTTCCCGAAAAAATATTTTTTGAGGGATTTTTTTGATAGGTTAGCATAGGTTACACCCACTGGGTGTTTTATAAGGGCATAGCCGTTACTTTTTTTTGCAGAGGTTATGATAGGTTATTATAAGTTGAGATAAGGGCAGAGTCGTTACTTTTTTCATCAATTTCTTACACCAAATTAGCACTAAGAAAAGAAAAAAAAGAAAAAATATATTGCAAGGTTGAAAAAAATATATATCTTTGCAAAGTATATGAATGATTTAACGCAAATATTAGTAGAGGAAAATAAAGAGGGAAATATATTCTCCAAAGAGTTTATTTTTTTTGTAAATCAAGCGACTTTTATTTAAAGAGGTCGCTATTTTTTTAATAAAGATTAGTGTATAGAAGAAAAGAAGTATAACAAAATAAAAACTATAATTATGGTCAATCTTAAAAACAAAAATCTAATATCCATTACAGATTATACAAAGGAAGATTATTTGGCTGTATTGGACTTGGCTGAAAAATTTGAAAAAGAACCAAATCAGCCTGTATTATCTGATAAAGTTGTAGGCTCATTGTTTTTTGAACCTTCTACAAGAACACGTCTTTCATTTGAAACTGCAGCCAATCGTCTTGGAGCAAGAGTAATAGGTTTTTCCAACCCTACGGCTACGTCTTTGCAAAAAGGAGAAAGTTTGCACGATACTATTATGATGGTTTCCTCATACGCTGATATCATTGTTATGCGTCATCACAAGGACGGTGCTTCTCGTTGGGCAAGTGAGGTGAGTCCAGTGCCAGTTATCAATGCAGGTGATGGAGCCAACCAACACCCTACACAGTGTATGCTTGATTTGTATTCTATAAGAAAGACACAAGGTACATTGGAAAATTTGCAAATAGCAATGGTTGGTGACCTTAAATATGGTCGTACTGTACATTCTTTAGTGCAGGCTATGAGTAATTTTAAGGCTGAGTTTCATTTTGTTTCTCCAGAAAGTTTAGCAATGCCAAACTATGTTAAAAATTATGTAACCAACGCAGGCTTGAAATTCCATGAGTATAGAAAACTTGAAGATATTATTCCTTTCGCTGATATTATCTATATGACTCGTATTCAGAAAGAACGTTTCCCGGATGTTTTGGAATATGAAAAAGTAAAAAATTCCTACATTTTGGATGCCTCTATGTTACAAGATTGCAAAGATAATATGAAAATACTTCACCCTTTGCCAAGAGTCAATGAGATAGCCATGAATGTAGACAAGACCAAATATGCTTATTATTTCCAACAAGCAAAAAATGGCATGTATGTGCGTCAGGCTCTTATAACTTCAATTTTGGGTTATGCAGACAGAATAAAATAAATTGTGAAACTCTAAAAAAGAATAAAAATGACAACTAACAATAAAGAACTTATAGTAAAAAAAATAGAAAACGGCACGGTAATAGACCATATACCAGCGGATAAAGTTTTCTCGGTGGTGAGAATTTTGGGCTTGGACAATGCTTGTGATGAAATTCTTATAGGTACCAATTTGGAAAGTAAAAAATATGGTAGAAAAGGTATTATAAAGGCTACTAACAAATATTTTGCTAAAGAAGAGTTGGACAAATTGTCTATCATTGCTCCAACGGCAACCCTTATAACTATAAAGAATTATGAGGTAACCGAAAAAAGAAAAATGGAAATTCCAAGTGAAATACAAAAAATAGTTAAGTGTATCAATCCCAACTGCATAACCAATGTAGAGGAAATGGATACTATTTTTAATGTAGTAGAAAAAGAACCACTTACTTTGGAATGCCATTATTGTGAAAAAACAATGACAGATATAAACATAAAAGAATAGGTATTTATTAAATTTTACCTTTGCGACAAAGAAAAATAACCAATATACTAATTGAATATGAATAGAAGAATAGTTAAACAACTTGTTTTGTTTGTTTTTGTGCTTATGGTTTTTTCGCTTAATGCACAGAATTTTAATAAAAAGACGTATAAGAATGACCCAATGAATGTTGTTCATTATACTTTGGACAATGGTTTGGAGGTTTTCCTTTCTGTAAATAAGGATAACCCAAGAATACAAACCTATATTGCTGTAAGAGTGGGTAGTAAGAACGACCCAAGCGAATCCACAGGACTTTCTCACTATTTGGAGCATTTGATGTTTAAAGGAACAACTTCTTTCGGTACTTTGAATTGGGAGAAAGAGAAACCTTACATACAAGAAATAGAAAGATTATATGAGGTTTATAATCACACTACCGACTCACAAAAAAGAACGGAGATATATCACCAAATAGACTCTGTTTCTTATTTGGCTTCTCAATACGCAATTCCTAACGAATATGACAAAATGATGTCTTTGATAGGAGCACAGGGTACAAATGCTTTTACATCCAATGATATGACTGTTTATCAAGAGGATATACCTTCTAATGAGTTAGAAAGATGGTTAAAAGTAGAAAGTAACAGATTTTCAGACCCTGTGTTTAGACTTTTCCATACAGAATTGGAAGCCGTATATGAGGAAAAAAATATGGGTATGGCTAACGATGGAAGAAAAGTTTTTGAAGCACTTAACCTTGCTCTTTTCCCAAATCACCCATATGGAACACAAACAACAATAGGAACAATAGAGCATTTGAAAAATCCTTCTTTGGATAATATCAAAAAGCACTTTGAAAACTACTATGTACCAAATAATTATTGCATTGCTATGAGTGGTGATTTTGACCCAGAGGAAGCAATCAAACTTATTAATAAATATTTTGGGAAAATACCAGCAAAGAAAGTCCCTGAATTTAAACCAATAAAAGAACCTGAAATAACAGAGGTTAAAAAGGTTGATGTTTGGGGGTTAGAGGCTGAAAATATCAGAATAGGTTTTCGTATTGATGCGGGTAATGGTAGTAGGGATGTTTTGCTTGCTAATCTTATGGACGGAATATTGTCAAACGGTTCTTGCGGTTTGATAGATGAGAATATAAACCAAAAGCAACTTACCATGTACGCAGGTAGTGGAGTAATGAGTCTTAATGATTATACTGCTTTCTTGCTTGTTGGTATGCCAAAACAAGGACAAACGCTTGACCAAGTTAGAGATTTGCTATTACAACAAATAGAAATATTCAAAAGTGGCAAATGGGATGAAACGCTTCTTACAGCAGCTATCAATAATCTAAAACTTGATGAAATGAAAGGTTTGGAGAGCAATAGTTCTCGTGCTATGAGTATGATAAACGCTTATTTAGCTCATCAAGATTGGCAAGATGCTGTAAATGAGTTGGAGCAAATGTCTAAGATAACCAAACAAGAGTTGATTGATTTTGCAAAACGTATTTTCAAAGACAATAATTATGTTGTTATTTACAAACGTCAGGGTGAGCCAAAAGAAGTTACAAAAGTGGAAAAACCAGCAATAACTCCTGTGGTTGTAAATAGAGATGTTGAGAGTCCTTTCTTAACAGAAATCAAAAATATGAAAGTTAAAGAAATAGAACCTGTGTTTGTCAATTATGAGAAGGATATGAAAAAAGGCAAATTAAAAAAAGGTTCTGAGGTTCTTTATGTAGAAAATAATCAAAATGGTAGATTTCAACTTACTTTTAGATATGATTTTGGTTATCGTTACAATAAAATGGCTTCTGCTTGCAACAATGCAATGGATTATTTGGAAAGTAAGAATCGTTCTCTTGCACAGATAAAAAGAGAAATGTATGATATTGCTTGCGATTATAGTATAAGTATGGGCGGTGGTGAGTATGCTACTATCAATATTGAAGGACTTACTGAAAATATGGAAAAAGCCCTTGCTATTGTTGAGGATATAATAAACAACCCTAAGATAAGCGATGAGGCTGTGGCAAATGTAAAACTTGATGTATTAAAATCAAGACAAGATGCTAAAAGTAACCAAAATCGTATTTTCTCTCGCCTTGTTTCTTTTGCCAACTATGGTGAAAATTCTTTGAAATACACTCTTAGCGATGAGGAGATAAATTCTTTGACTGCCAAAGATGTTACTGATATGATAAGGATTATGACTGACCAAAAACATACTGTTTTGTTCTATGGCAACAAGTCTTTGAAAGATGTGGAGTCTATTCTTAACAAGATGCACAAGGTAAATATAAAGAAGTCAATGCTTATCAAACAGCCAAATTTTGATTTGCAACCTACCAAAGAAAACAAAGTATACTTTATTCATTATGATGCAAAACAATCTCTTTGTCGTCAATTGACAACAGCAGATGAGACTTTTTCTTCTGTTTTAACTCCAAAAGTGGATATTTACAATGAATATTTTGGTGGTAGTATGAATAGTATTGTTTTCCAAGAAATAAGAGAAAAACGTTCATTGGCATATTCGGCAGCGGCTTATTTTGTTACACCAAGTGAGAAAAACCATCATTATATGAATATGTCTCACATAGGCACACAGAATGATAAACTTATGGATGCCTTGAATGCTTTTACAGATTTGTTTGAAAATATGCCCATCTCTGCACAGAACTTTGATATAGCAAAACAATCTTTGATTTCTTCTTATCGTACAAATCGTACAAGTAAAATGGGAATAATAAATTCTTATCTTTACACTCAAAAAATGGGATTAACTAACGGTTGGCAAGAAAAGGAATACAATACCATAAAAACAATGCAACTTAATGACGTTTTGGACTTTAATAAAAAATATATAAAAGGAAAGAAACGTACGGTTGTTGTTCTTGGTAATGAGAGCGAAGTAGATATGGAGGGTTTGAAAGCCTTTGGCAATGTAGAAAAACTTTCCTTAGAGCAAGTATTTGGATACTAAGAAAAATCAAAAATATTTATACAAAAGATGGTAGCCCCCAACCCGCTACCATCTTTTTTTTTATCCGCTGTAATAAGTTGCAGCCTAAGGCTGTTCTATAAGAGCAAAGTCATTAAAAAAAATAATACACTTTGCGTCTATGCTAACTTATAACAACCTATAGTAACCTATAAAGTTAACGGCTCTGCTCTTATAGAACAGCCTCAGGCTACACCCTGTGGGTGTAAATTTTTAATCGGGAAAGGTGGCATTGTACCAAAGGGCATCATTGCATTGATAAAATAAATATGTTTATATTCTTTAACATTGTCCAAAGCAATTTCTCTTAAAGAGATTATTCCTTTGTCAAGCAGTCTTTGTCTTTCCGTTCCTTGAAGTAAAGGAGTGGTAGGAGTAAAAAGTCCTTCTTTGTTTTCAAACACAAGATTGGCAACACAAGAGTCGGTAATCATATTTTCCTTTACTATTATTGCGTCCTCACAATTGGAAAAACGCAAAATCTTATCTATTTCTACTCTATCAGCATATTTATAGGAATAAGATATTTTATCATTTTTAATTATTTTTACTCTTTCTCTTTCTATTGGTGTGTAAGGCAAAAAAGATATTTGAACAGGACACTGCCCGTAAATTATTCTGCAACGACATATGGGTTTGGGAACTGTTGCGGGCAAATTATATAACAACTTTACTATATTCAATGGAGGCAAATTGTGATCTAAAAGTGTTTTATCTACTCTTTGTTGATGATAGTCCAAAAAAGAGATATTACCCTCAGTAATACGAATAGTTTCTATAAATATCGGTTTATAATTCATAAAGGTAAATATATTTTTTGATTAACCTCATCGTATTCTTTTTTACAGTCGCTATTTACCGTGATACCTCCGCCCGAACGAAAAAAATAGTTCTTTCCCTCTTTTTTTATAAATCTTATAAGCACAGCACTATCAAGCCTATTGCCATCAAAATAACCAAACACACCTGTATAAAAACCTCGTTTCTTTTTTTCGGCTTTGGCAATTGCTCGTATAGTGGATTGTTTTGGAGCACCACAAATAGAACCGGCTGGCAAAAGTTTCAGTATTATATTTCCCAAACAAGAATACCAATTCTCATCCAAATCTCCAACTATTTCGCTACTGACTTGCAAAATACTACCTTTATCGGTTTTTATTTCATCTATATAACGAAATCTTTCCACTCTCACATTATTTGCTACCATACCTATATCATTTCTCAAAAGGTCTACTATAGTTATATGCTCGGCTGTTTCTTTCTTGTCGTTTAAAATCATTGTAGAAGCTTGTGGCAAGCGAGCATCAATAGTACCTTTCATTGGAAAAGTAAAAATTTTGTTGTTTTCTATCTTTACAAAACGCTCAGGAGAAAAACACACAAAAGCATTTGGCACATAGAGTTTGAAAAGACTTTTAGTAGAATAAAATATTTCTTGCAAAGAATTTGTTGTTTCTATTGGAGTTGGCACCGTATAGTTAGCAAGATAAGTATCTCCTCGCAAAAGAGAATTTTTTACTATTTGAAAACCTTCCTTATAAAAAGAATAATCCACAAAATGAGGACAAATATTTACCTTATTTTTGGGGAAAAATTTTTCTCCATTATTATAATCACCTACAGAAAAAAGAATCTCTTTCTGTTTAAGTGGCTCTTCTATTACAAAGGCTTTGCTCAACTCATAATCAAAGGCAAAAAGAAAATCTTTTCTTTCTTTTCCCAATTTATTCATCAAAGCGACTGCCTGATGTGTGAAAATAAAATCTATCATAGTTTGAAAAAATTACTAATCATTTGATAACCTTCCTCTGTAACAAAAGATTCAGGGTGAAATTGCATGCCCCAAATTGGCAACTGCTTATGCTGAAAGGACATTATACAACCATCTTCCGCTAAGGAGGTTATCTGCAATTGTTGTGGAAAAGATTTTTTATCTACTACCCAAGAGTGATAGCGAGCAACCTTTATTTTTCCTATTTTATCAAACAAAGGAGTGTTATCTTTTACTTTCAAAATACTTTGCACTCCATGTAAAGGCTTGTCTAAGTGCAACAAAGAACCACCAAAATGAATTGCTATGGCTTGATGTCCCAAACAAATACCCAACAAAGGACAAGTTTTCTCTGCCCATTCAACAGCCTGCATAAGATAAGGAGACTCTGTTGGCAAGCCTGCTCCGGGTGAGAGCACGACACGTCTTGCCAAGAGTAAATCTTGTTTTCTTATCTTTTCAACCTCAACAACACGTATTTCACTCAAAACATCCACCCTCTTTAACAAATGAAAAATATTATACGTAAAAGAATCATGGTTATCAATCAACAATGTATACACAATAAAATTTTCTTTCTTTTGAAACTCTTAATTTCAAAACAATTATAAAAAATGCCTATATACATTGGGATTTCTTTTCAAAGAAAAGGATATTGACTTTGTCGATGGCCTACGACAAATCTACATAATGTATTCTAAGTAACGAAAATAAACCAGAAATATTACAACCTCAGGCTGTTTTTATAGGGCAAAGCCACGCCCACAGGGCGTTTTATAATACGCTTACGCGTCCTATAGAACAGCCTCAGGCTACAGGCACAGCCTGTTTTATAAGGGCAAAGCCATTACATATTATACACTTAAACAAATAACTTATATAACCTTAAACAACCTGTAAGCGCCTGTTTTATTTTTTTAGAAAAATATTATACCTTTGCATTCTAATACAATGAGGAAAAAGAGTAATGGAAAAAATTATTCATAATAACTTATCTACAAAAAGACGTTTATCTCGTATTGTTAGAGTAGGAAATATTGGCATAGGAGGTAATTTACCCATAGTTGTCCAAAGTATGACCAACACAGATACGCTTGACACTAAGGCTACTGTGGAGCAAGTTTTAAGACTTGTTGATTGTGGCTGTCAAATTGTGAGAATAACAGCCTCTGAGGAAAAAACAGCAAACAACCTTTATAATATTAAGAACGAACTGCTAAAAAACAATTGTCAAATTCCTTTGGTTGCGGATATACATTTTAACCCTAAAGCTGCTGAAATTTCTGCTTCTTTGGTAGAGAAAATAAGAATAAATCCGGGTAACTATGTGGACAAACGTTGGGAGGAAAACTTTAACAAAACACAATATCAAGATGTTCTAAAAAAAGCAATGGACAATATTTTTCCTCTTGTAAGAATTTGCAAACAGCACAATACAGCTATAAGAATAGGAGTTAACCATGGCTCTCTTTCCAAACGCATACTTTACACATACGGCAATACTCCTTTGGCTATGGCAGAGAGTGCTATGGAATTTTTGAGAATGTTTGCTCAAATGGACTTTTATAACATTGTAGTATCCATGAAAGCCAGCAATGTAAAAGTTATGTATGAAGCAAACAAAATACTGATAGACAAGATGCAAAAAGAAAATCTTAATTTTCCTTTGCACCTTGGAGTAACCGAAGCCGGCAATGGAGAGGACGGAAGAATAAAAAGTATTTGCGGAATAGGTTCTTTGCTCGCTATGGGAATAGGTGATACAATAAGAGTTTCTTTGACCGAAAAACCTGAAAACGAAATTCCCATTGCTATTAATCTTGCCTCGGCTTTTAAGGACATTTACACAAATGAGAAAAATATTGTTTTTGATAAAGAGGAAAAAGAAATAAGAAAAATATCTTTTGCCGCAAAAAAACTTATGGACTGCAAACAAAAAACTCTCTATTGGAAAAATAGGCAAATAAGAGAACAAATATTGCAAGCCACAGGAATAAAAGTATTTAGAACTGAATTTATTGCTTGTCCATCTTGCGGAAGGACAAAATATAATATACAAGAGGCTTTGGAGAGAGTAAAACAACGTTGCTCTCATTTAGCAGGAGTAAAAATAGCAGTAATGGGGTGTATAGTCAATGGACCGGGAGAAATGGCTGATGCTGATTATGGTTATATAGGTGGCGGACAAGGGAAGGTTAATTTGTATAGAAAAGGAAGTTTGATTTATAATAATGTAAGAGAACAAGAGGCTTTGGATAAACTTATTGACATGATAAAAGAAGATGGTCGTTGGATAGAAACAAAAGAAAAAACAATATGAAAACAAAAGAATATGATTATTTGATAGTAGGAGCAGGCTTAACGGGAAGTATGTACGCTCACAAACTAACAGAAAGAGGAAAAAAATGTTTAGTCATAGACAAACGCCATACTATAGGAGGTAATATTTTTTGTGAAAATATAGAGGGAATAAACGTACATAGATACGGAGCTCATATTTTTCACACCTCAAACAAAAAGGTTTGGCAATTTGTAAATTCGTTTGTTGAATTTAACAGATATACTAATTCCCCTGTAGCTTCTTACAAAGGCGAGTTGTATAATTTGCCTTTTAATATGAATACTTTTTATCAAATGTGGAGGGTAAAAACTCCGCAAGAGGCAAAAGAAAAATTGGAGCAACAAAGAGCGAAAGTCCTGCAAACAATGAAAGAAAAAGGCATAACAGAGCCTCAAAACTTAGAACAACAAGCAAGATTATTGATAGGGGATGATATTTTTGATAAACTAATTAAAGGCTATACGGAAAAACAGTGGGGCAGAGAATGTAAAGACTTACCTGCTTTTATTATAAAAAGATTACCCGTCAGATTTGTATTTGACAACAATTATTTTAACGATAATTATCAGGGTATTCCAATAGGAGGATATAATAAATTGATAGAGGCTTTGCTCCATAAAACAGAGATAAGAACAAATACCGACTTCTTTGATAATAGAGAATATTTTTCTAATATTGCAGAGAAAATAATATTTACAGGCAAGGTGGACGAATATTTTGATTATAGATTTGGCAAATTAGAATATAGAAGCGTCAGATTTGAAACAGAAATAAAAAACACACCTAACTATCAAGGTAATGCTGTGGTCAATTATACCGATAGAGAAACTCCATATACGAGAATTATAGAGCATAAGCATTTTGAATGTTTCAAAGAAGAAATCTATAAGAATAATAAAACCGTTATTTCTAAAGAATATTCGGAAGAATGGAGGGAAAATATAGAACCTTATTACCCTATAAACAATGAAAGAAATAACAAACTGTATTTGCAATATAAAGAATTAGCCAAACAAAAGGAAAATGTAATTTTTGCTGGGCGTTTGGCTGAATACAAATATTATGATATGGCTCCGATAGTAGAAAAAGTTTTAAATGAGTTTGAATAAAAAAAAAGAAAAAGACCTATGAGAAATATTTTGATAAACCCTCAAATGATATATTATGATAAGAACGATAAACCTTATACTCCATATATTAAAGCAAGAGCAGATATTAGTTATTTTTGCAAAGAAGCAGGCTTTGAAATATTAGAGGTCAAATACAAGCACAGCAAATTTGCTCCTTTACGCTCTTTTTATAAGTTAGTTAGTCATATCAAAGCATTGAAACACATAAAGAAAGTGGATAACGTTTGGTTTGAACACCCTGAACCATTGTTATATGCTTTTTATGTTTTGTTTCTAAAACTATTGAAGAGCAAACAATGTAAAATATATTTCATAACAATGGACTTGCATTATTTGTTGTACAAACAAAATATGTCAAAAGAAGTGAAGCTTCTTAATTTGTCAGATTTTGCCATTTTGCATGCCGAAAATATGAAACGACTTGCCCTTAAATACAAAACAAAATGTCAAATGGAGTGTCTTCACTTTTTTCCATATCATACCACAGATAAAATGATAGAGGAAGAAAAACTAATAGAAATGAAAAATATTGTGGCTTTTGCGGGCAGTTTATCAAACTCTGATTTTCTCTATGATTTTTTAAGATTGGAATTTAAAGATATAAAGGTACGATTTTATGGTTTTAATGCCAATGTGGATTTAACTCCTTATAAGGACAAAAGTTATATGGGCAAATTTGAGCCAAACGAAGTTTCTTCTATTCAAGCGGGTTGGGGCTTGGTATGGAATGGCACAAATATAGATTCTTTACAAGGTATGTTGGGAGAATATCTTAAATATAACGCACCTCACAAAATGTCCTTATATCTTGTTGCAGGTATGCCTGTTATTACTCACAAAGATTGCGGTTTAGCTCATATTGTGGCAGAAAAAAAATTGGGGCTTGTTATTTCTTCTCTTAGGGAGTTAGACGAAAAAATCGCTACACTATCTTTGCAAGATTATCAAACCTTTGTTGCAAATGCTCAACAATATGGAAAATATATTAGGGAGGGTGGAGATTTTATGCAAATAGTCAAAAAACAAATATCTATAAATTAAACTCTGTGCTTCACATAGAAAAAAATATTGTATCTTTGTAGAAATAAAAAGTAGCAGAATAAAACAAAAAAACACAATAAATAATATGGCAAAAGAGCAAGTAAATGAGAATAATGAGAGGTTAGAAAAATTAAAGGTTCTCCAAGCAACATTAAGTAAGATAGAAAAGAGTTATGGCAAAGGTTCTGTTATGAAATTAGGAGACAGGACTATGGAACAGGTAGATGTTATAAAAACAGGTTCTCTTGCCTTAGATATAGCCTTGGGAGTGGGCGGTTTGCCAAGAGGAAGAGTAGTGGAAATATATGGACCAGAGTCTTCAGGTAAAACGACCCTTGCAATACACTGCATAGCGGAGGCTCAGAAAAGTGGAGGTATAGCTGCTTTTATAGATGCCGAACATGCTTTTGATAGTGTTTATGCTCAAAAATTAGGGGTTGATGTTGATAATCTTTACATTTCCCAACCCGATAATGGTGAACAGGCTTTGGAAATAGCAGAAAACTTGATTTCCTCTGGTGCAATAGATATTATTGTAATAGACTCCGTTGCTGCCCTTACACCAAAAAGCGAGATAGACGGAGAAATGGGTGAGAGTAAAATGGGGTTGCAAGCCCGTTTGATGTCTCAAGCACTTAGAAAAATGACCTCTACAATAAGCAAAACCAAATGTTGTTGTATATTTATCAACCAATTAAGAGATAAAATAGGTGTAATGTATGGCAACCCAGAAACAACAACGGGAGGTAACGCTCTTAAATTCTATGCTTCAGTACGTTTAGATATTAGAAAAGTACAAACCTTAAAAGAAGGCGATACACCATACGGCAACCATGTAAGAGTAAAGATAGTAAAAAACAAAGTCGCTCCTCCTTTCAAACAGGTAGAATTTGATTTAATATTTGGAGAAGGTATATCCAAACTTGGAGAAATTATAGATATAGCCGTAGACCATGATATAATAAAGAAAAGTGGCTCATGGTTTTCTTATGGAGATACAAAAATAGGACAAGGAAGAGATTCGGTAAAACAACTATTGCAAGACAACCCAGAATTGGAGCAAGAAATAGAAGAAAAAGTAAGAGAAATTCTTTTGCAACCAAAAGAGGACTAATAAACCACGCTCACATGGTGCAAATACAACCTATTTTATAAAGGTAATACCATTAGTTTGATAAATTAGAACTTTTTTGACTTGCGGATTTTTGTGGCTGTGTTGCAATAGATGTCAAACAATTTTTTGACTTATAAAAGCACAATAAGGAATTATGCGGACAAAAAAACTCTTTATAAACTAAAAGCAATGAGGAAATATAACCTCATTGCTTTAAATTTTAAATTAAAATTCATTAAGTAAAAAATTCAAGATTTTATCCTTACGTTTTTTAATTTTTTCTTTGTCCCAATAATGGTCGGTTTCTGTCATATTTCGCACTTCCTGTTGCTGTCGCAGCTGAGTATAACTTTCTCGTTTCTCTTCAAACGGACGATTTCCAATAGAAGCATTATGAGAACCTGACAATAATAGGTAGTTACCTAAGCATTCAAGATAATAGTTTTTGAATTCCTCATCGTATTCACAATACCCATTTTTCGGTTCTTCGTTTTCTGTTCGAGGTGCAATATGCTCCAACTGTGGTTCTGATATTGCATCATAGCGTTTAGGGGAATAGCCGTTTTTTCCCTCTAATTGTATAAGATAATTCTCATATTTCCATAATAGAATTTTAGCAACTTCTGGTCTTATCCATCCTTGTAATGAACGCTCAAACTCTTTATCATTCCAATATCCCCACCAACCACCTTGTTTTTTTATCCAATTAATTCTATCTATTATAGGCTCAACATCTCCCTCAAATTTTTCAAAAACCTCATTTAAGCGAGATGTAATATCTGCTCTTGTAGCAATCACTCTTGACCTAATAAAAATAGATTCTAAAGACATCGCAAGTCGTTTCATATCTAAATCAGATACATTATATAACATAGCTTTAATGATAAATGGGAATAATATTCCGTTATTTCCTAACAAGGTTAAAGAATGATAGGTTATTTTCTCCTTTTCATCATTGAAAAAAGCAACGATTTGCTCAAAACAGGTTTCTAATTTTCTTGTAAAATTACGAATAAAATCAATAGGAGAGCCCTTTACCAATTCTTCATTAACTCGTTGAATTGCATTACTTTCCCATAAAGAATTGAAATATATACGCAAAGTATAGGTCAATACATTATCTTCATCAATATTGTGTTCAATCTTTGAAATTGATTTATAAATCTTTTCAAATCTATTTTTAATCTCGTCTATTAAACTATTCTTTTCATCTTCAGTTTCGCCATATAAATGTACATTATACATAAATTGAGCTTTTATAATTTCAAGATTAGAAGGTTTTTTCCCTCTATTATTTTGAAAGATAAACATCTGAATAGCTTCTGTTTCAGTCTCTACTGTATGTGTAGTGCAAGAGGCGTTACTTACGGCGTTAAGTAAAGATACAATTTGCAACTCCTCCATTTGAGATAATTTCTCTTTAAAAAAGTCAAAAGCATTTACTATTCGTTGCTTGGATATAGTATCATCTAAACCATTACTATCTATTTTTGTTTGATTAATAACGTAATCCTTAAATAATTGATTATCATAATCAACTGTTGAGAAATTATAATGTTCTCCAACTTTAATCATATTCTTATAGAGAAAATCTTCTTCAATAGTTAAATTTCTAATTTCTTTTAATCTACGAAACAAAGCTACAACAAATATAGTTATTGTTGTTAATCTTTGTTGTCCATCTATAATTCCAAATCTATTATTTGTACTTTTTTCAAACAAAAAGTGTCCAAAATAGTACGGTGAAGTAGTTTGACTTTTAATATAATCTTGCAAATCGCAGAGGAATGTATCAACTTGTCGTGCTGCCTTTCCCGGATATAATTCTACTTCCCAAGAATATGCACGTTGATAATTAGGTACAAAAATGCTATTGTTTGATAACATTCTCAATATATTTGTAGATGTTTCCATATTATTACATTTTATAAAATTATTAATACTCTTGTCTTATTATACTTATCTAACAGAACGGCTATTAATTCTTTTGCCAAATCTATCATAAGTGTCTAACCAACTACCGTGACGTTCAATCATAGAAATAGCCATAATTTAATCTCTTTTTTATTTATGTTATATAATTTCTTTTTGGTGTACTATATATACAATTTCCATACAGATAGTACATTAGTATTATCTGTTATATTACAAATTAAATAATTTCGTGTAAAAGTTTATGTTGTGGAAATTAGCAAAATAGCAATAAAAAATAATAAAAGAAAAAATGTTTTTAAGAGTGGTAAATATTTGATTGTTAACCTTTTACCCCCCCCCTCCTAAAATAACAATAGAAGAAAGTCCTTGATTGACATTAAAATCTTGTTTTGTCATAATTTTTTTGTTAAAATACATAATCTTTCAATATTGCAAAGATATAACAAAAATCCAATATGGAAAAACTTTTTGAGAAAATGTGGAATAGGTTTTTATAAGTTAACGCAAAGTCGGTGTAAGAAAGAATAAAAAAGTAACGGCTTTGCCCATATAAAACACCCTACGGGTACAGGCTGTGCCTGCAACCTATCATAACCTATCATAACCTATCAAAAAAAATGAGGTCAAAAAAAATTTCGGGAAATCGCGTAAATACCCATTTAAAAGTAAAAAATAAGGGTGCTACTATTGATTATCAACTACTTAACCTTTTTCGAAGGGTCAAAATCGGGCATTTTTCTTGAAAATCAGCGTTTTCGAGAGGTTTTTTGAAGAAAAATTTTTTCAAAACGGGATTTTGCAAAAATGAATCTTCGTTTTATTTCGACGAATCTT
>CAZVEO010000014.1:0-30221 GCA_964626385.1 uncultured Bacteroidaceae bacterium | reverse complement strand
TTTAAAATGTTTTAAGGAGGTTAAGTATTTGATTGTTAACGATTTACCCCCCCCCTATAGAAAATAAGGAAAGCCTTTGATTGACTTTAAAATTTTTGTTTGTCATAATAATTATTTGTTAAATTTTTAATTATAAATCTTTTAAATTCAGAGTACAAAAGTATAACAAAAAACTAATATGAGAAAACTTTTTTGAGAAAAAAAAGTTTTCGAACTTGATAATGGAATATACCATTATTAAAGATATGAGAGGAGGTGTTTTGTTACTGTTGTGGTTTTTTAAGTTGTTTTGTAGAAAGTTCTCCGCAAGCAGCCATTATATCTTGTCCCTTGGACGTTCTTATAGTTGTCAAAATCCCTTTCTTTGATAGTTTTTGTTGAAACAGAATTATTTTCTCTCTACTCGCACCTTTGTAAATACTGTTGGGTATTGTGTTAAATGGTATCAAGTTTATTCTACAATTTAATCCATTAAGCAATCTTGCAAGTGCATTGATATGCTCCTGTTCATCGTTAAGTCCTTCAAAAACAATATATTCAAACGTAAGGTGTCTTTGCTTTGACCAATCAAAATATTTTAGTATTTGTACTATTTGATTTATAGAATAAACCTTTTCTATTGGCATTATTTTTTGTCGTTGTTCTGTAATTGGGTTATGTAATGAAATAGCAATATCAACATTTGTTTGCTCTATAAATTGTTGTAAAAAAGGTAAATACCCAGCAGAAGAGACCGTAATTCTTCTAGGAGAAAAGCCATAACCATATTCCTCACATAAGATTTCTAAACTTTTTTTTACTTCAAAAAAATTATCTAAAGGCTCACCCATTCCCATGTAGACAATATTTTTTATCTGCCTATATTCATCTACGGAACGAAAAATATTGAGTATTTCGTTAGTAGATAAATTACGTTTGAACCCTTGTTTGCCCGTAGCACAAAAATCACAATTCATTTTACAACCTACCTGAGTAGAAATACAAAGAGTTACTCTTTCTTTGTCAAAAATACAAACTGCTTCTACAAAGGTATTGTCCTCATATTGAAATAAATATTTTTTTGTTCCATCTTTAGAAGTCAGCACTTGAATATAAGGAGTTATTCCTATTTGAAAGTTTTTTTCAAGTATTTCTCTAAACAATTTGGAAATATTGGACATATTAGAAAAAGAAACAGCGTCTTTTTTGTACAACCATTCTGCAATTTGTTGGGCAACAAAGTTTTTCTGTCCAAACTTTGCAACTATTTCTTGCAATTCCTCTAATGTTTTTCCATAAAGAAAATCTTTCATAATGTTTTTTACTCCTTATAATATTTACCTTGAAAAGTATTGCGGTTAATCATTTCTTTCTCTATTTGCTCTACCACAGCTTCATTTCTCAAAGAAGACCAAGCAGTCAAAACATTATAACGAGGAGGCACTTCGGAAACAAATCTCTCTATCACTATACTGGGACTCATTTGCTCTAAAAATGAAATTATAAAATCTTTATACTCTTCAAAAGAAAATAATTTATATCTCTCCTTATGTTGTTCATAGTCTTCTGCCATAGGAGTGTTTTTTAATATTTGTAATTGATGAAATTTTATGCTATCCAAAGGTAGTTGAGAAATAATTTTTGCTTCTTGCAACATTTCTTGCTTTGTCTCTGTCGGTAAGCCAAAGATAAGATGTCCTCCGGTTTTCAAGCCATATTTTTTGCAGAGTAAAAGAGCCTCCTTTGTTTGTTCAAAGGTATGCCCTCTATTCACAGATAGCAAAGTTTTGTTGTAACAACTTTCTATGCCAAATTCTATTATGATATGATAATTTTGGTTAAGAGAATGAAGATACTTTATTTTTTCCTCGTCTATGCAATCGGGTCTTGTTCCTATTACAAGTCCACAAATTTTTTCGTGACCTAAAGCTTCCTCATACCTTTGTTTTAAGATCTTTAAAGGAGCGTATGTGTTAGAATATGCCTGAAAATAAGCAAAATATTGTTTTACCTTTTTGTATCTCCATTGATGAAATTTTATTCCTTCGTCAATTTGCTCTGTTATAGAAGCATATTTTCTGCAATAAGATGGATTAAAAGCCTCATTTGAGCAAAAACTACATCCTTTTTTTGAAATAAAACCGTCTCTGTTTGGGCAAGTAAAACCAGCATCTATGCTCAATTTTTGTATTCTTTGCCCGTATTCTCTTTTCATATAAGAAGAATAGGCATTGAAAGGTCTTTGGGTTTGCCAAGGGAAACTATTCATTGTCAAGTTCGAAAGGAATACATCAACAAAGATGCTAAATGTATGGTCTTAATATTTGTTATATTATTCTTTCTTATGTAATTATCTAACTGCATTAAGCAAGTAGCATCGGTTGAGGTTATGTATTCTGCATTAAGCGATAAGGCTTTTTCCACTTTTGTTTTTGCAAGTTGAGTGCTAACTGGTTCGTTGTACAAATATAGCCCTGCACCATAACCACAACAAAAATCACACTTTTCTTCATTTACTATTGTTAATCCCTTTACTTTTTTTAAAATATATCTAACCTCATCTTGTATATCATATTCGTTGAGGGATTTGCAATTGTTGTGAATAAAAACCTTAAAAGGAAACTCGGCTCCAAGTTCGCAATCGTTGTGTTGTGCGTGTATGAATTGAGAAATATCCATAATTCTACCCGCCATAGACTTGTAATCATTATGATAGGAGGTGTTATAAAAAAGTTTGCCTAAATTGTTTTTGATATAACTCAAGCAAGCAGCAGAACAACCAACAATCAAGTTCTTTCCTGTAAAATCACCTATAAGTTTTTCTCCCAACAGTTGTGCCTCTTTCCAATTACCATTATCATATAGTACCCTACCACAACAAGTTTGTTCCACATTGTAATTGACCTTAAAGCCCATTTTCTCTATTAGAGCAATCAAGTCAAAGCCAATCTGAGGACAAAATTCGTCCACACAACATGGTATAAAAACATCAACCTCTTGCATTAAAAAGAAATTACGTTTTTAGAAAATCTCTTTTAAAACTTCTGCTCTATAGTCTTCTGCATATTTTTCAGAAAACTTATCAAAGGATATTTTTTTGTTGTATCCTTTTGCAAAATACACAAGTAATGGCTCTAAATCTGAGGCTGTCCTAAAGCCCATTTCAACCGTAACAGGAGAAAAATCACCCTTGCGAATAACCAAAGAAGGATAACCTCCACCTCTTTGACCCTCCCAGAGCAAGGACATAAGTTCGTGGGTAGTATTTTTGCCGTTTCTTTTTTGGGCATGATATGTTTTACTATTTATTGTAATATCATTAGAACCTTCTGCATCAAATTTTACAGGGTAATAATATTTGTTCAATATTCGTGCTATAGTATCATTTGAGAAAGTCCTTTCGTCCAACACTTTACACCAACCACACCAAGAAGTGTAGCAGTCTATAAACAAAAGTTTCTCTTGTTTCGAAGCCATCTTCATAGCATCTTCCACATTTGTCCATTGCACCTTGTTTTCTGCTTTAGAAGTGTTTTGTGCCATCAGGTTAAAGGAAAAAACCAAAACCAACACAAACGATAAATTAAGTCGTATCCTATTCATTATTTTTCTGTTTTATAATATTCTTATTAACTCGTTTTTGTTAACGTTATTTTATGCACCATTATTTTATAACTTCTTTAAAACTTTTTGATAGGTTATTATCAGTTTTATGCGTTGGGATACTTTTTTTTAAGTACACCTGCACACAATCGTAGCATGTCCTATATGGGCAAAACTTCCTGTGTCTCTAATGATATATGTTATAGAAATGACAGAGTTTTTAAGCCTTTTTGAATAAAAGAAAGTTACAAAAAAATTTTCTGAAAATAAAAGCCATCGTTTTTATACAATACTTTTGCTTGTTTTTCCGTTATTTACTTTTAAAAAGTTTTTTGCTTTATGAGAAAGATTAGTTTTTTATTATTGGTTATGATTTTTTTTGTTGCTTGTGATAACTACGAGGAACAAGAGTTTATGTCTTTTGTTGCTTACCAAATAGATGAGGTAATACCTATTGCAAAAACTCAATCCTCGCAAGCAATTCTCTTAGAAGAATACAGCGGTTGGAAATGCACCAACTGCCCCAAAGCCGCAACCAACCTTTCAAATAACTAATCCTCTTAAAATAATACATCCCTTTAAAAGTACATTGCAAAAATAGTACTTTATTTTTACCTGACAAGTTTTTTTTTACTTTTTTTTTATATTATTTTATTTTTTTTTGTATTATTTTGATTTATAAGTGTTTAAAACATTGTTTATTTTTATGTTTATTGTCTTTTTTTCTAAGTTTGTCCAAAAAAAATACCTACTTTAGTACTTTGATACCCCAAAAAAACAAAGCCCGTTTAAGAAAATTAAAACGAAGATTCGTTTTATTGAATCTTCGTTTCGTTAAAATGAATCTTCGTTTTAATAATACTTTGTATTTCAATACGTTACAAAGACTTTGAAATTTCTTCTAACTTATTGAAAGACAGTGGTATAAGTCTTTTTGGTGGTTGGCTAACGTCCGCTGTCTATTACTGGCTTGAATATAAACATACCTCCACCTTTGTCAAATAACCTCATCAAACAATAGTAACGTATTGCGTCAATGCTATGGTTGAAAGCGTCTATTGGTTGATTGATATACCTGCCGTCTTTGTTGATAAAGGTATAGTTCTTAAACTCTTTGATAACGTCAACGCTCTGTTTGGTAATGCAAATTTCCATTTGTTGCATTTTGCTAATACCTGTCATAACGTCGTTTTTCTTTACTTTCTCTACATTATAACCCGCTTGCTTCAATTCTGCTATCAATCTATTGTCTATCTCACTTATCAAAGTATATTGCTTGTAAGGTCGCAAAATCTTTACTATATCACTTGTAAGTAAATAAGTGCTGTATTCTATTTGTTCTATAAATAATTTGTTCTCATATACTCCACACTTGACAATTGCCGTCGGGTCGTTGGTAAAACCATAGTCCGCACTTACACAAACTTTCTTCGCATAATCAGGAAAAGTATCCACAAGGGTAATCTTTGGAAATACTAAGCCCTCGGCTTGTGCCTGCAAACCTAAACCATAAATCTCCCAAAGCGACTTATTGGTATATTTCAAGTTCTCTATCTCTTGTATTACTTTCTTTTCTAAAAATGGGTTGTCTTTATAGGTAGTTATAAAGTGTTTGCAATCCTTTCTCTTATTGACTTCACAAATCCAAAAATCATCTGAAAAAGACGGGTTGTAATCTAAAATAGAAAATAGTGTTGTTCTCATATTCAATTGTACCCACTCCTGTTCTGTTATTTCGTTTGCCTCATTGACAAAAAGAATATCCCTTTTACTACCTCGCAAACGCTCCTCATCGTTGACTGAAAAAAACTCTACCAAACTTTGATTTTTGCCGTTCTGTAAAACAAAGGTAAGGTCGGTTTTATTTTCCTTTGTAGGTATTTTGCATTGCTTGACAATCTTTTGAAAGTCTCTTAATACACTACGTTTTAAGGAGGGTAAGGTTTTTCTACATATAGAAATAGTAACATTATGAGTTAAAGCATAATAGATAAGCCAAATAATGATATTGTAGGTTTTGCCACTACGTGAGGAGCCCTGCGCCGAGCAAATGCTAAACTTATTATTGAAAGCCTCTTGTACAAGTTCAAAAACTTTTGCCGTTTGTAGTGTCATAGTTTATTGTATTCTTTAAAAATAGTGTTTACCTTTGTCATTAGTTCCTCTTTAAACGCTTCTTGTATCTTTGTTATTGCTTCATTGATAGCAGGTGTATAGATTTGTCCTTTGTTGGTATTGTTTCTATATTGTGAGGTTCCTTGCTTGCTTATCTTGTTGGCAAGTGCAAAGGCAAAACGGGTTCTTTGTTTTTCATTAGCAAAGGTTATACCTTTGTCCTCGCTCCACTTGTAGATAATAGAGGCAAAGGCTTTTGGTACATTTCCCGGTTTGCGTCCGTGTTCAAAGGTATAAACGTAGTAAGGAGCAATTACTTGGTAGTGGTTATCTGACTTTTTGAGTATTTGTAATTGTCTTGCAAAGTTGCCTGAAGCCTTTAATCCTTTGGCTTCGTATTGTGCTATAACCTCGCTTTTTAATTGTTGTAAAATCTCCTCTATTTTCATTTTATGTAAAGTATAAAAAATTAGTTAACAAAACTTTACACAAAATTACAAAAAAATCTACTTTATTTTTATTGTTTCTGAATTTGTTATCCTGCTGTATGGGTTTTTGTTGTGAAGCGTGGTCTTGTAATATGGTTGCCACTTGAAAAACAAAAAACGCTTTCTGTACTCCTTGCTTACTATGGTTGTGATGGTGTCAAAGGTAACAACTTGCAAATTCTTTATAGTGTCTTGTAAAACGTTTGCTGTCAAAGATATATAAGGGGTTGAGTAATCTATTTGTTTAAGTGTGTCAAGCCTCCTTTCATCACTCATCACAATAGTATCCTTTAAAATCAAAGTGTCTATAAGGTAGGTACCTTGTGTAATGGTTTGGTTTAACTCTTGCAAACGTTTTACCTTTATACCTAAACGCTCTATTTCGTCGCTGTACTCTTGGCAATAACGCAAAAACTCATCCTTTGAATATGTGAGTTCCTCAATTTCTACCTTTTGAGTAGAGTCTTTTAAGATGTATTCTTTTAAGTTGCTATTCAATACTTCTTGGTTGTGGCTTAAACGCTTGTTTTCTTGCCTTAGAGCGTTGTTTTTCTTGCAGGTAATAAAAAGTATCAAGCAAAGCAAAACAATTGCTAAAATGTAATAAAAATGAGTTCTCATAATACTTTGGTTATTTTATTAAGTATTACAAAATTACAATTTTATTTCTGTTTGTTGTAATCGTTGTATATGTTCCTTGAATTGTGCTATCTTATAACTCTTATTCTCGTATGCGTTTGCCTCCTGGTTAAATTGTTGATTTATCTCCAAATCTACCCGCAAACAATCACCTTTGCCAAACTTCTCACCATTGTCTATAAGTTTTATAAGTGCTTCATCTTTTAAAGGTATCTTTATTTTATTGCCTCTATATAAAACTTTCCAATATGCTGACTGCTCAAAAGACAATGTTATTATGTTCAGGGTAACGTCTTTTATAACAATATTCCTAAACTCTTTTATATTCTCTACCTCGTCCGCAAAGTCCGTATATATCAAATCTTTAAACTCCTCCTTATCAAATCTTGCAAGTTCCTCGTTATCACATTCAACAACTATCCCCTCTACTGATACATCCTCATTTGAGGTCTCCATTGTCTTACTTATTGCCTCTCTTATAATTTGATTATTATAAACCTTTATAGATTTCTCAATATTTATATTGATATTATTTATTACTTGTGGTATATCTTGCTTGCTCTTTACTGGCTTACCTTTACAGTGTTTGTAAATAGAAAAAACACTCTTAAATATTACTATCAAATCAGAAAGATAACTCGCATTCTCTTTGCTAAAAATAGATTTTATAAAATTACTTATCAAAGAAACATCTATTATAAAAGAGCCTTTCGCAAAAGCATTTACTTGCATTTTAATTTTATAATTACCCTCGCCTATCTCCTCGTTTATAATATTTATTATACTTTGATAATGTATTAAAGTATTTATAACTGTATTTGCGTCTATGCTGTGATTTTGCCCTTCAAACTTAAATTTTATAGATTTTTCCATCTTAAAAATATTTCTCTCTATAACGAAAATAACCCGCCTCGTAGTATCTTAACAAGGTAGGTTATTATAAGTTCTTGTAACGGCTTTGCCTATATAAAACACCCTGCGGGTGCTTTGCCCTTTTAAAACAGGCTGTGCCTGTGCCTTTAAGAAAAGTACATACCTCCTATTTTTTCTTAAAAAGCCCTTTCAAAACAATGTATGGCAAACCCAAAACATTTGCCGTGGTAGTACCTAATAATGTAATTAACACAACGTTAGATAAGCCTCCTCTAAACATAGCAATAAATAATATAACAAAAACAATAAGCATATAACAACTCGCAAAAATAATTACCCATAAAACTAATATTTCTCTGTGTTCTATATCTTTGCCCGCCGACTTATTCTCTATCTCTTTTGTCTTATAAGCAATCTCCTCTGAAGCATCAATAGGGTTTTGTATCTTGTAGATTAACTTCGCTAATCTTTGTTCTGTATCCATATTGTTATGATGTAGTTAAGCGTTCTACCATTCTTTTGTAATACATAGAGGTATATTCGTCTGGTATCTCAACGTTCTTACCTACCCTATAACAATAAGCCCACGGGGTATCTTCTCTGTGTGTGAGTTTGATTATCTCCTCTATACTATAATTCTTGTACCTATTCCAAACAAAATCCAACACTATCTTTTGCCCGCTATCAGTTATTTCTGGTTCTTCAAAAATAAGTACGTTATTCTCATCAAATGTTAATACGGTGCCCTTTTCTTTTATGGGGTTTGTCTTATTATATTTAAATGTATGATAAACAGAAGGTATCACAGGACCATATTTCCAAGCCTCTACCTTATCAAATCGAGGGTCAAACCCCCCATCATCCATCATTGCTAATAAATAACCGTGTGCCAAATAAACTAACTTTATTAAAAATAATAAAGTTAGTTCTTTGTTTTCCACTTGCGACTTATCTATGAAATAGTTGGCTATTGCTATTGCGTTACTTTTCATTCGTTTTTTTCTTGTTATAACGTTGAAAAACGAATATATAGTATTAAACTTTTAGGAAAAATACATACCCGCTTCGGCTTGACGACGTTTAACCAAACCCTCCAATACCTTACCTCCCGCTAAACGCCACTTCAAAAACTCGCTCTTTATCGTCCAATCGTTAGGGTTGTTCTTAACCTTTCTTAATAGCGTACTCTTCTCAAAGGCTCCTAAACCTACATTATACGCAAACGACACCAATGCATCAAATTGCTGTGGCTTCAACTCTACCCCCTTAGTCAAATCACTTACTCCGTTTTCAAACTTCTGTAAGTCTTTCCTTAGCAGTTCCTCCGCTTGCTGTTCTGTTATAACCATACCCTCCGTTACATCGGCTCCGTAGTGTCCGTATCCTATGGTATAGTACTTTTCTGTCTTTACTGGCTTGTATGCTTTCAATCTCAAGCCCTCAAACCTCTTTATAAGGTCTATCCCTCGCTGTGTGGTTCTCATAGTTCTTATGTTCTTGGTTATAGTAATTGTTCTTTCTTTTTTAAGGCTTTGCCCTTATAGGTTAGCCTCAGACTACGTATATGATACCCTCGGCTACTTCATCAGGGTTTAAGTTTACTTGCAAAAACTTTTCACTAACAAAGTACTGCACACTTGCTACAACTTCGTTGCCGTTGCCGTCCAAAATCAAAGTCTTTGGTATGTGGTTAAATGTATATTTGATTTGTACCTGTTCTTGCTTTGAGAAAGGCACTGCTATTTGTTGCATCTCGCTTTGCAAATTGCTTACCTGTCTTGCCAAACTATCACTGCTACCTCCTCCCATTATACTACCTATTGCATTGTACATATCGGTAAAAGTCGGGTGCAAAGCCATTTGTTGTTTAACATAGGTTTGCAATGCTCCTTTAACCAAACTAAAAGACAAACGCTCCGAAGCCGTTGTATCATTATCATAGGTTCTAAAATACTTTTGATTGTCCTCCTCGCTTATGGTTCCAAAATCAAAGGTTGTTTGTTCCTCGTCCTGCATAGCGTTTTTTTGCAAATAGTTCTCTGGTTGCAAAGCCTCTATTTGCTTGTTGACTGTGTTCTGGTCGGCAAGGTTAGAAATATTGATAATTTCTGTTGCCGTCCAATAGTCTTTGCCCTCATTAGCAATAATGTTTATTGCTTGTCCTTTCAAATCAAGTGCGTTGCCTTTCTCGTCCGTAAAGGTATATGTTCCTCGTTCAAAAGCAATATAGTACTCTTCTTTATATTTTCTTTCGTACTCTGTTTGTGGGTGTGCTATACCTTTGAAAGCACCGCTTTGAGTATTTAAGAAATTGACAATTTGCTCTATTGAAGCAATAAAATTTGTCTCCTCGCCTGATTGTGTTTGGCTGTAATCGTTTATAAGCAAAATATCCTCTAAGGCTATTTCTCCTATATTTTTAAATTCACTTGGAAATATTATATCTGCCATTTTGTTTTTTTTGTTTTATAGGTTCTCATTGGTTTGCATGGTAAAATAACGGCTTTGCCCTTAAAAACCGACTTGTAGTCGCTATGCGTTATAAAACAGACGTCGTCTGCCATTGTAGAGGTTTGATTTTTAGTTGTGGGTTGTTTAATAGTTTTTGCAGTGCCTGTTCTATCGTTTGTCTTTCTCTTTGTGTTTGTTGGTTATAGTAGATGAAAGCACTTTGCATTGCATTAGTATCAAAGCCCGTCGAAACACTTTCACTGCAAAGTATTGGTGGCAAATGAAAACTTTGTCTAATACTCTTTTTGACGTTTTCAGAAGTAACCTTATAGTCCTCTGCATAGTTGTTTGTTTGCATAGAGATAAATTGTGGTATATCCTCCTTGTCCCTGACGGTCAAAGCCATTATTTTACCCAAATTGTCAGGTCCCTGTGCTTGTAGAAAATTCTCTTGGAATTGTTGGTTCAATTCTTGTGCTTCGTACTCATCTATTCCGTTGTTGTTCAATACCTGTATAAGCAAACCGCTCGGCATAAAACGGTTATAAGCGTTGCGGTTGTTTATGGTCGCAATGGTGTCTTCTGTGTGCATATCTTTAACGGCTGGGGTGTATAGAGGTTGTGGGTATTCTTTTTGCCCGCCGTTAGAATAATAAAAGATTTGCCCTTTATAGTTCGTTATACCTCCTGCTTGTAAGATTTCTGCTTTTAATCTTTCTGTGCTGTTATCAAAGAAAGGAAAACGCTTAATATCCTCTACATCAAAGCGTTTTAATCTTTGGTATTCTTTGCCCCAGTCCTCATGCAGTGCAATGTGTTGGTAGTTATAATTTTCATCCCTGTCGGCTATGCGCAATTGTTCGTAAGGTATAGGGTACAACTCTTTGACTTGCAACAAAGCATTGTATTTTACCAAAACGGCAAAGCCTCCAAAAATTGCGTAGTCCTTAGCAATGAAAGACAATAAGTCAAAAAGTGTTTGCCTTTTGCGGTTTATTTCTATTTGGTTGAAAGTGTCCGTAACAAAGCCTTGCCCTACAAGAAAAGAAGTATAGATATGCAAACATTCAGTAGCAGTTACAGAGTTTTGCAATACTCTTAATAATTGCTGTGGGTAGTCGTTTTTTGCTCCCCATTGCATTATATCTAAGTTGCTGTTATAACTTAGGTTTTGTTGCTGTATGGTTCTTAAATCGTCGTTTTTCATTGCTTAAAGTCTTTATTCTTTACACAAAATAAACTCTATACTCAGGGTAATTTTCCCAATAGTAGTCTAATAATTCCGGTGTTGTTTTGCCAAAGGTGATAAAGGGTTTTTGTTCTGCTTTGTCTTTCTTATAGTCACTTAAAACTACTCCTCTTAATAATCTTTTACCACCTACGTTGCCCTCAATAATGCTTTCAGGGTTGTAATACATTATTTGCACAAAAGCGTCTACAAGACAATTTTTACATCCCCTTAACCTTGTACCATAAAGGTAAAGGTATAATGCTTGTAGCTCTTTGCGTTTTTCTTGGTTGTTTGGGTTTGAGAAATACTCTATTATTGCTTCATCATCACTTAAAGAAATACCATTGTCTTTAAAAAATGCTTGAAACTCTTTTAACCTTTCCTTCATTGTTTTACTCCTTTTTTCTTTATAAGTTATCTAAGGTTATGATAAGTTACCTTAACCTATCATAACCTTCTTTTAAAACTTATTCCGTTGCTGTGGTTGTTAGTCCGTTAACCAATGTTTGCGTTGCTTCGTAAGAAGTAGCAAATAAGGTAATAGGTGGCATAGGTTCAGGAGAGTTTTCGTCTGTTGCAAGTGTAAAAGTACTTATAACACCGTCAGAAAACTCCGTTGTTCCTTCGTGTCCGCTTAGTCGCATACCTGCTTGTAAGCCATAAACAGTAAAAGCAGAAGCATTGTTCTCACCTTTGTATTTGGTTTCTACAATAGCAACTACGTTATTTTGTTTCAAGCCCTCTAAAAACTGGTAAGCGTCTGCTCCACCCTTGAAATCTCTAAGTTCCAACTGGTGCGTATAGGTTCCTCCGCCGTAGGTTCCCTGAGAAAAGGTAAAACTACCTATATTTGCGTTGTTGCCTGCACCCTCAAAGGCTACTCCTTTTTTGCCCGTATTTAGAGCCAAAGCTGTAAGTTTGCCCTCTGTGATGGTTAGAGTATCTCTTTTAATATCATCGTAATTTACCAAAATTACCTTGCCCGTAGTACCACCGTAAGGGGTATCGCAATCAAAAGCGGACAATCCTTTTAATATATTTTCACAAGCCATAATTCTTTATTTTTTTTGTTGGTTATTTATTTTCTTTTAATATTAGTACAGGGTGTTTTTAAGGCTATGCCCATATAAAACACCCTGTGGGTGCTAGTATGCGTATACAAACATATCTGGGTTCAACAATTTGCAATCTGCTTTACCTGCAATATCTATGTAGGTCTCACGTCTAAAATTGTCGTAGAAAATGTTAAAGTCTTTGAAACTATCCAAACTGTCGGTAGCACATCCCAAAACACTTTTTGCGGTAAATACTGCTCTGTGTTTTGCTGTGTCAGTATCAAAGTAGTTTGCTATTATTTCGTCCCATACCTTTATAGGTTCCAAAGGTACACCTTGATAGGTCAATACTTTTTTACCATTTTCCAAGTTAGCAAGCATACTTTCCAACTCACCCTTAGAAGAAAGCATTTTCCTATACTGGTCGGCAAAACTTTGAGTACAAAGTATTACCTGGTCAGGTTGGTCTCTCAAAGGTATAGAAGCATTGAAATACAAATCCTCCAAAGTCTTTGCTATGTTATCGGCGTTGTAGGTTACTTTTTGGTTAGCGTTAGTTTCTATTTGTTTAAGCATTTGAGTAAAGAAACCGTCTATTATGTTGAAATAGTTTTTATCAACACCTGTTTTTAAGTCGCCCGTTGTGCTGTCTTCTGTAACGCTTATTTGAGTATTGTTAAACCAATACAAACGCCACTGGAAAAGACTAACGGCTCTTGCCACGTTGTCTATTATAACCTCCATTATATCGGTATCTTGCAAGTTAGATACTCTACAGCCTTTGTTCAAAGCATACACTGCACAACTTGTAGCAAAAGAAGTATAGTCAAGTTTAAGTCTTGCACCCCATTGTTTAGGTTCAAAGGTTACTTTTCTAACCGCTACATCGTAGTCATCGTTTTGAATGTTTGCTCCTGTTAGGTAACCTGCTTTGCCTATAAGTCCGCTTTCTCCTATAAAGCCCATTTCTTGATTGAATACAGTGTCATCAAACATTGTAACCATCTTAGGTAGGTCGGATATTTCTATAAGTTTGTCGGTTACAAGTTTGTTGATATCCATAAGGTTTTGTCCCTTAAAGGTATCCGCAAATTGAGATAAATCTATTGTTGCCATAGTTTTTTTAAAATGTTTTTGGTTAATAAAATTCTTTACTTGTTGTTTCTTTTTAGTTTAAGTCTTTCTATTACATTGAGTTCCTCATTGACAATAGGAGTTGCCTTGCGTTCAGAAGGCACAAAGTCGCTTATTATGTCTTTTGCCTCGTTTATCAAAGCCTGTTTTTCGTTTAGTTGTCCTTGCAAGTCTTTGATAATCTTTAAAGCATTGACATCCTCGCTTTCTATACCTGTCTGTTTTTTAAGCTCCTCCAACTCTTCGTTGTTTGGTTCTTGCAGGTCAGTGATAATACCGTCTGCTACGGTTACGACTGTACCCGCTTTCTTTTCTGTTGTGTCTTCACTAAGTGTAAAGATACCATCAGGCGTTGCACTCATACCTACTTCTAAATGGTCGGTTTGCTCCGTAGTTTCAAACAAAACATTGCCCTCGATGTCCTCAAAGACAAAGTTTGTCATTGTGCCTTGCTTTCTTAGAAAGTCTTTGGCACGTTGTAATAATGTTTTACTCATTGTTTTTGTGTGTTTTTGGTTTGTATTATATTCGTTAATTCTATTTACAAAGTTATTATCTTTTAAGAAATTAGCATCTCTTATTTTTTCCTCGTCCATTATTTTTTGCAAATAATCTTTGTCTTTGCCTGTACGTTCTGCATAGATAGAGATTATTTTTTGTTCGTATTGCTTTATTTCGTTTGCCATTTCTGTGGCTTTCTTTTCCGTTATGTTGTCATCCATTACCCACTGGCTTACTTTGTGTATAAGTGCAGAAGCGTTCTTGTTGCAACTTCTGTTTTCCATAGGTGCAGAAAGCAACAATACTATTGCCATACTATGACAATCGCCCTCTATGTTGGTGTATATGGTTTTGCCACTGGTTCGCAAATAATCATATATAGCCAAACCCTCGCTAACACTACCACCTACGCAGTGAATATTAAGGGTTATTTCTTGTTCCTCTGGGTTGTTTTCTATTATTTGCCTTAAATCATCTAAGCCAAAGGTATATTCCTTGCTACCATAAAAGAATATGGCTTGTTTTTGGTTTTCTATTGGGTTGTGTATATCTATTTTTAGCATTGTAGTAATTTTATGTTTTTGGTTAATAAATCTATTGGTTTGGTAGTTTCTTTACATTTTCTAAATAGTCGCTTGCTTTCAATGGTGTAACAACTTTTTTACCTATTTCTTTCTCTAACTGCTCTTTTGCCACCTTTGAAACATTGCCTCCTAATTGTGCCACTTTCTTATGTTCTTGCAAAGTTTGAGGCTTTCTTTGTTGCGAAATTTCTGTTGTAGACAACTCGGCTAACATATTTAAGACAAGTTCTTTATTAGTCATATTATCCCGTAAATTCTCTTTCTTTAAACCTTTAAAATTCTTGTATTCTTTGGTAGTAAACCCGCTCCACGTTTGAGTTATTATATCGGTTAGTGTTGCATATTCTTTGCCGTCTACTCCTTTGCTTTGCCATTCATCCGTTAGAGCCTTTCTTATTTCAATAGATTTTAAACGTTGGTTTATCCATTTGTCGCTATAACCTAAACGCTTATAATCTTGCAGTGCTTGGTCAATAGATTTTTCAGGGTCTTGTAGTTGGTCAATTCTTTGGCTTGCTACTTGCGACATCCATATTTTAAAGGGTTCTGCCTTAGGAGATGGGATAGATTGAATAATACGAAACAATTGTTCAACGTCCGCAACGTCAGTTAAATAATTCTTGCCGTCTGTTGATTTTAATCTCAGTTGGTTACAATTTGTAACCGACTGATTACCCTCTTTCTTTAATCTATTTTTTAAAACTTTCCAATAATTACGTGCCCTTTCCTTTGTTGGCTGGTCTGTAAGAATACCACATACATCAACAACAGAAAAAAACCATTTTTCTTTATCTTTATCCCAAATGGTGCGTATTTGTCTATCATCAAAAATTTTTATTGCTTGATTATTTTTCATTACTCTTTTTCTTTTGATAACGCTTTTTTTCGCTGTTGTAGTATTTTTTAGTGGCTTTGCTCTTATAAGACAGGCTAAGCCTGTTTTATTACTTCTATTTTTAGGTTGTTATCAGTATTAAAGTTTATATCTTGTTTTTCTGAATAGCCTCTTGATTTGCCTCTTGTCTTTAGGTAAAAGATTATAGCCGTTGTATCGCCCTCTTTTATCTTTTCATAAAGTTTGCTTTCAACAAAATCAATTGCTCCTTCTTGTATCTGCTTAACCTTATCGGCAAACTCCTTATCCTCTTTTACCCAAGCATAGAAAGTATAACGGGAGATATTTGCACCCTTACACGCCGTGGAGATTACCCCGCAACTTCCCTCCAAATACTCAAGTACCTTCTCTTTAAGTTCTTTTTTTGAGTTCATCGTTTTGGTTGTTAAAAGTTAAATATTTGTTTTTCAATTGCAAAGGTATTACATTTTTTTTTAATGGTATCATAATATTTATTTAAAAATTTAAAACAAAGATAGTTACACATATAAAAACATTATGGTATACCTTTGCAATTGATTTTTAACCATTTAAAAAAACATTAACAGAAATGAAACTACCAAACAAAAAACAAATTGAATTGCTATTGAAAGCACTTATTTACATTTTGACGGCTCTTTTGGGGTGGCTTACAGGTTCGTCTTTCGTTTATTTGTTCTAAAAAAGAAGTTGCAACTAAACCAAATACTAATTCAAACAAATTTTTAATTATTAACAAACAAAAAACAAACAAAGTATTATGTTATCTTATATCAAAGTTAAAAGAAAAATTACCACTGGTGCAAATCAAGGAAACAAATTCTTGGCTGTTCTATGGCGTGCAAACGATGTTACAATTAATCAAGTGGCTGAAGAAATATCTGAAGCAACTTCGCTTTCTGTTGCTGACGTTGAAGCTTCTTTATCTGCTTTGGAAATGGTTATCAAAAGACACATAAAAAACGGCGAGGCTGTTAAGTTTCCGCATCTTGGTCACTTTATCCCTTGCATAAGTGCCACTGCACAGGCAACGGCTGACAAAGTAACTGCTGAAACCATAACCAAAAAAGGAGTAAGATTTTACCCTACTGTTTCTTTCCGTAAGGAGATGAAAGATTGCGGTTTGGTAGAAAGAAAGGACAATCCTGCAGGCTACGTAACTGAATAGCCTTAGATTCTTGCTATTTAGGAAATACTCTACTTTACTCTACCTTTATAACTCCTTTATTCTCTTCTCTTTTGTAGCGGTGTGTGTGATATGCACCGCTACACCTTTTTATAAAACCATTAGCACCGCTCCCACCTCTCAAAAAAACAAAGTGCCGTTTAAGAAAAACGAAACGAAGATTCATTTTAACGAAACGAAGATTCAATAAAACGAATCTTCCTTTCGATAACACTTTGTATTGTAGTAGGTTACAAAGATTTGAAAATTCTTTTAATTCATTGAAAGACATACGCTTAAGCGTCTTAAAAAACACCCTGTAGGTGCAGGCTGTGCCTGTTAGAATGTGGCTTTGCTTTCTACTTTAGCATAGTTTTTTTGTCCTCTATTGATATCCTCTACTGCAACATATACCTTTAAGTCTTTTATTGTTTGTTGTAGTTCTTGCAAATCGTTGTTTGGTAGGTTTATACCCAAAGGTTTAAGGTTGTTTTGGTTTATAGCCTCCAACAAAGCACCATACTTTTGAGTACTCTTGCGGTTTATTATCATTTCTCCGTCTTCTGCTTCTATGATGGTGCCTCCTTGTGAGTGTCTTTTGCCCTTTATCAAACCTCCTTTTTCTGCTTTTGGCAAAGGTGTTGACTGAATGGTAGCCAGTTGCAAAGCACCAGTAGAGGCAATAAATGCTGTCAATATACCAGCACTTATAGGGTCTTTCATAGTTGCCCAAGCGTTCATAATAGCCGAAGCCGTGTTTATGATGGTTTCAAAGGTTTTCATTGCTTTTTCTCTTTTGGCTTGTTTGATAGCAATTTGTTGCTTTTTCTTGTCAAGTGTTGCGTCTAATGAAGCGACTTGCTTATCGTATTGTTCTTGTGAAATCAAACCTGCATCTAACCTTTGTTGCAAGACTTCTTTTTGTTTTTCGTTTTCCTCCTCGTATTTCTGTGTTTGTGCTTCTTCTTTTTGTGTCAATAGGTCGTTTAACCCGCTTGCTATTGCACTGACTTGCCCTGAGTATTGATTAAACTGGTCAATTCTTTGCTGGTTGTAGTTAGTGGTTAGGTTTGCCAACTCATCCTCTAATTGTTTGCGTTTTTCTTGGTTGTCTGTAGCAAGTGCAATTTCATTTTCGTAGTATTGTTTTTGTGCTTCGTATTTTTGTTTGTTAGTGTTTAGAGAAAGCAATAGGTCGCTGTCAAGTTGTAATTTTCTTTGTTTTGCTTGCAGGTCGCTTAATTGTGCCTCCTCTTGTGAGGTGTCTTGGTTTTCTGTGTTCTTTTTGTAGTCAATGATTTGTTGCAAACGCTGTATTTCTATTTCTGTTTTCTTTTTCTCATTGTCAGAGAATTTAATCAAATCACCTTCATATTGTTGGTTTATGAGTTCTGTTTGTTGTTCTATACGTTTTTGGAGGCTTTCTTTGTTGATGCGTTCCTCCTCTTGTTGTTCTTGTTGGTACATAGCCATAGACATTTCCAAGACTTGTTTTTGAAGTGCTTGTTCCTCAGGAGAAATCTCTACGGCTCCGTTTTCATTACCTGCGAGTAAAGTTTTTTGCAGTCCTGCTTGTGCATACAAAGCCTGTTCAAATTCTTTTATTTTCTGTTTGTTTGTTTGTTTGAGTTGTTGCAGTTGTTGTTTGTCGTCTTTTTGTATGCTTGCAAGTTGGTTTTGCAGGTATTCATCAAGTTTCTTTTGTCTATTGTTGTTATATATTTGTTCGTCTTTTTCAAGTAGGGTATATTGTGTTTGTGCCTCTTGCTGTGTTATCTTATTGTATTTGCGGTCGAGTTCTATTTGTTTTCTTTTATTTTCTTGTCTTTGGTTAAAGACTTTGTCTTCGTGTTCTATTTGTGAGGACAAAGAATCATCCAACAAAGAGGCTTCAAGTTCGTTATTTTTTTCTTGTAGTTTATTAAGGTTTTCGTATGCTTTCTTTTCTTTTTTATAACGTTTTTCTGTTGCGGTTTCTGTGCTTGAAGTAGTGTTTTTTTGCCGTTTTTTTTGTTCCTGTTCGTATTTTTTTTCCTCCTTAGACAATTTAGCGTCTGCAATAATATTGTTGCCTTGTTCAATGTTTTTGTTTAGTTCTTTAATAGAGGCGTTGTATTCTTGTAGTTTTTTTTGTGCTTCTTTGTATTTATCGGAGTCTTTGTCTAAGCGTTCCATTTGTGTTTTGTGTGCAGAAGCAAGTCTTGCAAGTTCATTGCGTTGTAGTTGGTATTGTTTAAGTAGTTCTTGTGTGGTTTGTATGGTAACGTCTAATTTTTTTATTTCATTTTGATAGGAGGCTTCTGCAATTTGTTCTTCTGTTGCTCCGTTTTTTTTGAGTTCAAGGATACGTTTTCTTGCTTCAATGGAGGTTTTGTTTAAGGCTTGTTGTTTTTTGTTTTCTGCTTGTTGTATTTTTTCTGCTCCTTTTTCAGTAGTTTGTTGCCATTGTTCCTCGATAGCGTTCATTTCCTCCATTGCTTTTTTAGAGGAGGAGAAAACGCTTGTAAGTTTAACTACAATTGCTATTAATCCTGCTATTGCTGTGATAAGCCACATAACGGGGTTTGCCTTAATTGCGGCGTTCCAAAGAATTTGAGCCGTTGTTATTGCTTTGGTTATTATGTTTCCTTTCTTTTGAGTTGCATTTTGTATTTGTTGCGCGAGGGTTTGCTTGGTGGTTGCAGAGGCAAGGTCTTGTTGTGTTTTTACAAGTAGTTTATCGGCTATTTTCTTTGCTGTGGAGTAAACAATACTTTCTTTTTGTACTAAGTTTTGCAATTGAGAAACAGAGGTTATAACTGTTATTGTGGCTTGCATTTTAGCCATTACCTTATTAAGTTCCTCGTTTTCTGCACCTAATAAAGCGAGTGTTGAGTTATATATACCCATAACACTGACAACTCCGGTTATACTTTTTGATAATCCATCCCAATAAGCCGTATCGCTTGCTTGTTCTTTGATTTCTCTGCGGACATCGGCAACTCTATCTTGTATTTCGGAGGCTTTTTTCAATAGGTCGTCATAGTCTTTTGTTTGGTCTTGGTTGTTGAGTTTCATTTGTACCAAAGCCTCTTGCAGGGTTTGCAACTCGCTACGCATTGACTTAGCCGCAAGTTCATAATTACCTACTTGTCTACCAAACTGCCCGTATGATTTTTCAAGTTCCAAAAGTTGCGAGTTTATGGTTTTTGCTTGTTCTTGCAGGGTTTTGCCAAAATCGGAGTCTCTTTCCTCTTCTGAAAGGTCTCTATACACTCTTTTGATAGAAGAAAGCCTTGCAGAAAGTTGGTTCATACTACCTGCTGTGAGTTCAGTGCTTTTGAAGTGGTCTCTAAGCAGTCCGTTGTAGTTGGTTAGTTCGTTGCTAATGGTTTTGATATTAGCAGAATTCAAAGCCATTTGTTTATTGTACTCACTTTGTGAGATTTCTGCTTTATCAAGTTGGTTTTTATATTCTTTTTGAGCGTTTTTTAATGTTTGCAGGTTTTTGTTAAGTTCTACAATTTTATTAAGAGTTTCGTTTATTTTGTCGTTCAGTTGTACGTCTAAAAGTACGGTTTTTTGTTCAGTGTTATTTGCCATTGCGTTTTTGGTTTTTTTGTTATTTTTTACAATAATTGTTTGTGTTAGTGCGTTTTTATAAAAAAAATATTAAATAAATATGAGTGCTTTAGATATAGGAAATTTGGTATTGTTTATTTTAATAATGATATTCTTTGCTTTTTGTTTATTTTCTCCTGATAAAGATACCCATAAGAAAAAAAGGCATCGCAAGAAAGGTAAAAAAGTAAAGATGAAGTTATTTGGTGGTATAATGATGTGGAAATAATCATATAGTTATTTTTTGTTGAATTTGTTTTAATGTTTGTGTTACTTCTTGCAGGGTTAGAGTACACAAATCATTTATCATAGCGTTTATTTCTTTTGTAATTTCTTTTTGCAAATCTTTATTGTTTGGATTTTCTTGCAAAAGTTTTTTGATTTTGACAATTTTATCAATGCTTTTGTCAATTTCGCTACTTAGTTGTACGTCGAGTAAGACGGTTTTTGTTTCTTTATCGTTTGCCATTGCGTTTAATGTTTAAAGGTTAATAAATATTTTCTTGTAACGACTTTGCGTTTATAAAACACCCTGCGGGTGTGGCTGTTATAGTATTATGTTAAATTCTACTTCGAATGTTGTGCCGTTGGTAGAGTGAGTAAGGCTTTGGTTGTCTATGAATACTTTTTCCCATTGTTGTTTTTCTACATCATAGTGATAGACAAAGTCACTATAAAGCAAAGAATAAAGATTGTTGAATTGTTCTTTTGTCAAGTTTTCTGCTCCTATGGTTAAGGTTCTTTCGTATTCACTACCTATGGCTGTACGTTTCAGGTCAAAGGTATTTTCCTTGTATCCTTTGAGTATTTCTTGCCCGTCTTTTTTGTGTTGCAATTGTTGGTTGAAGTAAAACATAAAGTGTTGCCATCCACCCTCCAAATTTACCCATTTTAAGTAATAAGGGTTTTTGATTGTGCAGTCTTTTTGTTCTATTTGTCTAAATATATTATTGTTTTCTAAACGAAACAAATTGCCGTCTGTTTTGTTTAGTTCTACGTTAAAAATACCTTCATAGGTTATTTGTGAGTTGTTACCTTTGATTACAATATTGTTGCCAAAGGAGGTTATTTTGCCGTTGGTGTGTGCGAGGTAGTTTGCTTTGGTTAGGTTGAGTGTTCCTACCATTCTTATACCTCTTTGGGTTGTGTAATATGTGGTTGGTAGGGTTTGAGCACCACCTAAACCACTTTGGCAAGTGATACACAAAGGGAAACCTTCGTATTTTATGAGTTTGCCAGTGGTTAGAATCTTGCCCTCTATTGTGTTGTTTTGGTTGGAGGTTATATATTCTTGTTTTTGGTCAAAGGGTTTGCTATTTACGGCAAAGAAAGTGCGGTTGTTTATGTGTTTTGCGTTGTCATCTATTTGCCATCCTATTTTGAATTTAACACAGTTCCTGTCGTCTTCAAAGGCTTTTGTTTCTTGTGTTATTACGTTCTGTTTTTCGTCTCTAAGGGAAAGCAAAGTTTGTTTTTCTTTGATAGATTTTTGCAAGATATAAGCCACGTCAAAGGAGGCTTCGGAGTTTCTTGCTTGTTTTTCCAAAGTTGCAATAATGTTTTCTTTGCTATCAAGGACAAAGAATTTTATATAATTTGCTCCGTTTTCCTTGATGTTAAAGACAATAGGAGCGTTAAGGCTACAAATAAGGTTTGGATACATAGTCATTATTATTTTTTTAGTTTATATGCTTTTGATAATCTTTGTTCGTATTTTGTTTTTTGGTTTTCGTAATAAAGGACGCTGTAGACTTCTTTGTATTTCCAAGTGTTGAGTAGAGTATCTGGGGAGATATGGTAATCTTTACTCAGAGGTACCACAATACCAAGCCAACTGACATTTTCGGAGAATTCTTTAATACCTGCTTGTAGTTCTTCACTTGAGGAGGAGGTTTGCAAGGTTTTTTCTTCTCTTTGTTGCCAAGTGTAGAGTTCTTTTATTACTTGATTGACAAAGTCAATATTCTGCTGTTCTGTGAACTCTATATTAAAATCTTTACCTTTGAGTGTCGTAAATATTGTTTTATAGAGTTGGTAAATATCTTTTGTTTTGCTGTAAGATACAAGAGCCTCGCGCAAGTCAATATATTGTCCAAAGAAGATATTGCCGTCTTTTATGTTCTGTATTATTTGTTTCATAGTTGTATTAAGGTTACTTTTGTTTTTTGTCCGCTTATGTAGTTGGAGATTTTGTTTACGTAGTAGTACCTGCCCGTTTGGTTAAGGTATATAGGTATAGAGAAATCAAATTCTTTAACGTCCAAATCAGTGAGTAAGAAATAAGCCTCTAATACTCTGCATTGTTTTAGTATATCATAAGCCAAGCGGTTATAATAGTTGTCAAGTAGATATTTAGCGGGTAAGAAAAAAAGAGTTGTGGTTGTTGTGATGTGTATATTTTGGCTTGGTATGGTTATTTTTTTTAGAATGTGTGCTTTGGTTTCTTTGCTTGTTTTTTGTTTTGTTTCTGTATCTATATCGTAAGCGTCTATAAAAGGTAGGTTGTCAATTGTTTGTCCTGCTGTGAAGTCAAAGGTTACAACGTCTTTTTCTTTATCTAATAGTTCATTTTGTATTTTAAAGGAGGTTGTGTTGGTTATGGTGTCATTGTCTTTGAATTTGATATTGTTTTGTTGTCCGTAGGAGCCAAAGTCAAAGGAAAGATTGTAGTCATCTTTGAGTAGTAGGTTTGTCCAGTTTTTTGCTAATGGTATATTATCGTAGAGGGTTTGCATAGTGTAGCAAACGACTTTTTTGTTTTTTGTGTTGATGTTAAGGGTTAGAGCAAAGATGTTTACAAATGCTTTCAGTAAGTCATAGCAAGATTTGAAATTAGGTAAATTGTCGCGGACGCTTATAGTTCCGTAAAGGGGTACGTTGTTTGCTTGTAAGACTTCTACGTTGATAAAGTTACCTGAGGAGGCTTGCGTTATTAGTTTTGTGCCATTGTCGGAGGTGAGGCTTGAAGTGCGTTTAGCATAGAGCCATCCAGTGATAGATATGACGTCGTTTTCTTGGACGTCAATTGTTTGTTCTAAGTATATTTGTGTAGTGTTTGCGTTTGGGTTGGCGATATGGTAGTAATAGGAGTCGTTTTTATATATAGCGAGGACGACTTCGGAGTTCATTACCATACCTTTGTAGTGTGTGTATTCTAATTTGACAGTTATTTTTATTTGTCCGTTGTAATCTGCTGTATATTCATATCTATGGAAAGGAGGTGTATCTACTAAATAGTTGAAAGTATAAGCGTAGAAACCTACTTTATATTTGAGGTTTGCCGAGTTTTGTGGTTGGAAAGGTAAGCAGTAGTAGCGTACGGGGGTGCTGCGGTTGTAGTCATAATTGAATGTTCCGTTTTTGAATGTTCTGTGTTGTAATGGAGGCAAACTGTCGGGGTTTGTTGCTAAAAGGTTTTGTAGAGTAATAAAAACGTTTTCTTTGTCCTCTTGTTTAACGTCGTCTTGTAGGTTGTAGCCAAATATAAAGAGTAGACGTTTTATCAGGTCATAAAAGCGGGTAAAGTACCAAAGCCCTTTTGTGTATTGTGTTGGTTCTTCTGTTTTTCCTATGTAAGCGTCAAAGGTTTTGCAAAGTACTTGATTTGTGTTGTTTTCTGAGTGTGCGGTTCCTTTGGTAATGGTACCTAAATCATCAAATTGTAGGTCGGTTATCAAGGTGTCTTGCATTTTGGTTAATAGCCCTGCATTATTACCAAGTATTTGAATATTTATTTCGTTTTGAGTTATTTCATCTATTAGCAGGACGCTTTCGTTACCTAATACGTTTATATCATTTATTAGCAAACGGCAATCGTAGTACTTGTAAGGTACATTGTTTTGCGTTTGCAGGTCAAAGGCAAAGGCAAAGACGTTTTCATTGTGTGCGGTTCTTGGTAGTGCTATGCTTTGAGAATAGGAGGCTTGTCTGTCTTTGAGTTCTGCAATATCGTTGACTTGTAGGTTTAGAGATATTTTATCTTGTGGCAGGTCAAGTTCTTGCCAAAGGTTGTTTATATAAATTTGTAGTCTTTGCATAGTTCTTTGTTTTTTTTATATGGTTATAAAAGTTTTTTATAGGTTAGCATAGGTTCTTATAGTAGTCGCTTTGCGTTATAAGTCAGGCTTAGCCTGTTATACTTTTTTAAATCTTACTACTTCTACCCACCAAGCAGTGCCATCATTTGAGCATTTAAGTATTATTCCGTTGTTTGATGGAATATCTATATAGCCTTGTTGTGCTTGGTTTTCACTATCACTTACATAACATCCTTGTATTTTAAATCCGTTTGTTTCTGTGTTTGGGTTCCACATATAAAGATAAAAGCGTCTATTTTTGCTTGCGGTTGTGATGTTGTTAAAATCTAATGTTCCGCTTTTGAAAAGCCCTGACATATAACTGCCGTTTTCTCCGTTCCAAAAATCTGCCATAGTGCCCGTTCCAGTGAATTGATTGGCTAATACACTGAATAAAGATTTTGGTAACTTTTTGTTAGAAAAATAAGCCTCTACATTTCCTTTGGTTGCTTTGATGCCGTTTGTCCAGTCTTTTGCGTCTATGCTGGTTATTGCGTCGCCCGTGCCTGCTACTTCTAAATCCTCAAAGGCTTTGCCGTTGATGTACCAATAGTTATTGTAATAGACAAAAGAATAATAACCTCGTGGCAAGTAGGTTACAGATTTGTTTCGTTTGTTGCGGACACTTTTTGCACCGGTGCTATTTACATTTAGTTGCATTGCATTACCGCTTGTGTGGTCTGCGGTAAACAGGACGTGTAATATGGTGCCGTTGTTAAGTCCAAAGCCTGTTGTTTGCGTGGTGTTGACTGCTTTAATGTTGTCTGTAGCCAAAGTAGAGCATATAGCGAAATATTCAGTACCTATTGCGTAGTCGGTTCCATCTAATTGTATTTTATTTAATCTTGCCATAAGGTTATTATTCTTTTAATTGTTTGTTTTAAGGTTGTTAGCCTTAGTCTACTGTTATTGTTTCTTCTGTTCCTTCAAAGGTTGAGGTTATGGTGTCTATGGTTTGTATTGTCATTGAAGCGACGGCAACGCCGTTTGTGGAGCCTGATACTGCAATTTCTTTTTCTTTACCTGTAAAGGTAGGAGTAGCGACGTTGGTAACGGCTGTTGCTTTGTTTGGTGTTCCAAGTCCAGTCATCACGCTTGCACCTGTTCCTTGTGCAGACAATGTACCAGTGGCAACGGTTTTTTCTGTTCCTGCTTCTATGTCCATAACAATTTCAGGTACTGCTGCCAAATTTTCGTCAAGTATAGCCTCCACTACATTGTTTGTTTCTTGCGTTCCACTGGTTACAAGTTGAGCACCTGTGCCGTTGGTTGAAAGTGAGCCTGTAGCAACGGTTTTAGAAGTTTGAGCAACAGGTACTGCAACGTCAGTAAAAGAAAGAGAAACGGGGGTAAGAATAAGTGTTTCTCCGTTGACACTTGCATTAACCCCCGCAAAGATATTAGAGGAGGCTTTACTTGCTTGTGTAGAGCCCGAGACACCTTGTATTGTAGTAGTAGTTAGTTTAGAGTAAGACAAAGATTTTATTGCTACAATATCTTTCGTTGTAACATTTGCCTTCTTTGTTGTTGGAGTGTCGTGGACGGTCGTTGTTAAGAGTTTGGAGGTAGCACCGGGATAGGATTTGACAAAGGAGTCTGTTTGGTTGGTTCCTTGTGTTATAGTACCTTCTGGGGTATAGTTACCTGTTGCGTTTACTGTTCCTTGAGTAACTACTGGGGTAAGGGTTTTGTTTGTCTTGGTAGGAGTTGACTTTACTGTACCCTTAGGTTTGTAGTTGCCTGATGCATTGTCTTTAAAGGCAAGTGCTTTTAAGGAGCCTGTAGAGCCAAGTTCGTGGAAAGTATTATCTGCGTCTGACCAGATAAATTCAAGTTGTCCGCTAATAACCACGTCGCCGGGTGAAAGTTTTTTGTATGTTAGTGTGTAGGTTGTTCCACCGATAACAATTGTTGTTGCTGTTGGTTGTGTTCCTGTGTAGTAACAGACGGCTGTTGTGGAGCCTGTTTTGATATATACGGGACCTGATGCGTTGAATTGCAAAGCCTCTCCAATGAAAGTCATTGCGCCGGTTAGTGAGTTTTGCAAAGTTTCAATAAGTTCTCTTGCTTGTTGGTCTGCTAAAGAATAGGTTTGGTCGCCTATTTGTACTTTGGTTAAATCTGCCATTGTTTTATTATATGTTTTTGGTTTATAAAAAGATAATGCAAAAATAATGTTTTTTTACAACTTTTTAAGTGTTTATACGTTATAATAGCAAGATGAAAGAAAGAGTTATAAAAAACTTTGACTAAATATGGAAAATAAAGAAAATGAAATGTCAGTAACTTTTAAATATAAATTTGCAGATAATTATAACCCAGTATATGTTAATGGTGCGTATGGTGGTGTATCTTCTCGAGGAGAGATTGTTGCAAATTTTTTCTTAGAAAGATTGCCTTTGCCTAATTCTGTAACCCATAGAGTAGGTAAAAATGGTTTTGTTGGCGAAATAATAGAAGAAGAAAATAAGCCAAGAGATTTAAATAAATCTTCTATAAGATTTGTACAATCGGGTATTGTTGTTAATATTGAGACTGCCAAAGAAATAAGGGATTGGTTGGACAAACAAATAAAACTTTTAGAAAATGATGTCAACGAATAGTATAATTTACAAACCATCATATACAACACAAAAACTCTATTTTTATGATTTTCCGCAAACTGCTACTTCATTATATACGAAAGCGAAAGCGTTTGTAGATAGAGAAAACAATAAACTCCAAGAAAACAGAGAAAAACTTATTAAGTTCTCAAAGTTTGAAAACAAATGGGATGGCTATAAGGCGGTCAAAATTTCCTCAAAGGTTATAAAAAAAGTTGAAAATATTATTGACAATTTAGTTCATCAAGTTAATATTTTCCCAGTAGGTAATGGTTCTATTCAATTAGAATACTATAAAGATGACGACAATTGTTTGGAGTTAGAAGTGTCAAATTCACAAAAAGCAAATCTTTATTATTCTATTAATGGCAACGAAACAGAGCAAATTATTGCTGATAAAGATATTGTATCAAACTTAAATAAGTTGTACAAATACTATGAATAAAACTATTAATGATACTGAATTTTTATACAGAGGGATTATAGAGGAATGGTACGACAAAGAAAACAATAGAATATCATCTGCTGCTTTTAAAGATAAAAAAGGAGTGTCCGTAGATAGAGACGGCACCAACAGAAAAGAAAAAGAATGTATTAAAACTATCTTAAGTAAAGAAAGACGACCACCCCGCAAGTCTTTTTATATGGTATGCAAACTTCTAACAAAACAAGTAAGAGAAAAAGAAGCATTTGTTAAATATTGTCCATCTAAAAACAATATTTACCACTCCGAAATACATAACTCGGAAAATAAAATACCTTTATCATCAAGTAAAGCAAGAGTTTTAAGTAAAATAGCACAAATCATTTAATTATATTTGTTTGTATTATAACTTTAAAACATGTACAAAAAATTGAGATTTTTGCACACATTTTTATTATGCATAAAATCACATAAAATACTTAACTACATTTGTTTTTTTTTACAACTGTCATAATTTATTTAACTGTTAGTATGAGAGTGTCGTCCATCACTTTACTTGCTACAAATTCTTGGTCGTTTTCTAATTGTGAAAGTTTGGTAGGGACATCAGGTAATTTGTATTCAGTGACGCTTATTTCAGAAAGCCAAATATAATTATCGGAGGAGAATTGTAATTGATTAACATTGTCAAATTTCAAAGTCATTTCCTCTTGTATAGTGTATTGTATATTGTTAGCGGTTATGTATGTAGCATTTGGGTTGTTTTTGATGTGTAGGTAAAGGTAATAGGATGAGGTGCGAGGTACGTTTATTGTGAAATTGCCGTTGTTTTTTGTTAGTAGCAAAGTGTTGTCATAGGAAAGATAATCACCTTGCAGGTCGTCCGAAAGGTTAGGGTCTGTGAGATCGTAACGTTTTGAGTAAATGATATAATCAAGTCTTTGTTTAACTTCTTGCAAGGAGGAGCGTATAGGTAAGAGGATTTGCGTTAGTTCTTCATCGGATACATAGCCGGAGATAACGGCGTTTTGCAACTCGTTCCAAAGGAGGTTAAGGTCGGTAAAGATTTTTTTTGCCATAGTTGTTATTATCTTTCAAAGTTTTTGATGAGTTTAGTAGTTTTATCAGTATTAAAGGGTAATGATTTTATTTTCATCATCAAGGAAATAGTTTTTTTTTGGTTTGTTCTTAGTTCTCTGTTGATTTCTTCTTGTCTAAGAAGTAGAGCGTGGACGGTTGCGTCGTTGAGTTCTAAGCGTTGTTGTTCTAATAGCAGGAGGACTTCTTTTGCTGTGGAGAATTCTGTGATACGAAAGCGAGGGTAACCTTCGCGTATATGCAAAGGCATAGACAAACGGGTGTCTGGTGCGTTCATTTGTCTAAGGAGTTTTTCTGCTTGTCCTTTAGACTTATGGACGGAGATAATATTTTTGTAGTCCATTATGCAGTAGATAAACATTGCTTTAGGTTAAGTTTTTGGTTAATAAATATATGCAAAATTAGTATATTTTTTTGTATTTAAATAAGTTGCAATAGATTAGCACCTGCGGGGTGTCTTTATAAGACGCATAAGCGAGGCCACAGTCTTATTTTAATGGCTATGTCCTTATAAGACACCCTGTGGGTGTTAGCAGATGTTTTGAGTTACTTGCAAGGAGAGTATTTCCACTATAGCGTAGTTGTCAAACATAGGGAGCGGTGTTTCAAATGGTATTGAAGCGGTTTGCGAGTTTTGGTTGAGAGGAGAGGAGGCAAATGCTTTGATAAAGGGAATAATAAATTCCTCTTGCATTTGCTGTCTTACCTGTTCTCTTAAAGTGGCTGTATCTGTTTGCAAAGAGTCTATCATAGTGCAAACGTAGAGCAGGACGTTTGTTGTTTTTTTGAGTACGTATCCATTGGTAAAATAGCCGTCTTTTTGTTCCTCTAAGAAAACAAATTTATTACCTACCTCTTGCAATTGTGTTTGGTGGTTTTCGTCTAATAGACTTTGATAATGAAAGTCATAATTTGGGTTTGCTTTTTTGCAAAGTTCTTTAATTTGTTGTATCATTGTGTTATTGGTATTTTGTTTAATTGTGTTGATTGTTCTTGTTGAATTAGAAAGTCAATATATTGTTTTGCTTTCAATAGGTCTTGTATTCCGTTTTTGTCTTTGTAACGGCAAACGTATTTGATTACGTTACCTTGACAAAAAGACAGGTTGTTTTCCATAATAAAGTCTATGGGTTCTATTTTCATTTTTTCGTAGTGATTGCCTCCGACTTGTTCTCTTTTATTCATTATTGAAACATTTTAAATTATTTGCTTTTGTTATTTCAAATCTTTGGTTTTCTACTGTCTGCTTATCAGACCTTACTCTTATGTATCCGTATGTCATTTTTTTGATGGATGGTTTGTTGCAAAACAATTTTATGGCAACCAAAGGTAATGTTGACGATAGAAGGCTTTTTTAAAATCAAGCATTTTACAGTGGTATCAAAGGTTTGTGTCTATCTTTTTTACCTTCAACAAACCTCTTTTAAAAGTTAATTTCCACCTCCATTATCAAAACTTCATCTAATTAACTGAATTTCTTTAACCGCCTTATACCAAACAAACATAAATAACCTACCAAAATCCATAAAAAAAGAAAAGGGACACTTTTTTTAAGTGTCCCTTGCTTTTATATAGCGGCTATGCCCTTATAAAACAGGCTATGCCTGTGCCCTTATAAAACACCCTGTGGGTGCTATTTTTTTATAAGTTTTTCGGTTCTTATTGTGTTAGTAGTTTGTATTCTTATATAATAAACTCCGCTCGCAAGTCTTTCGCTCTCTACCTCAA
>CAZVEO010000013.1:22485-30483 GCA_964626385.1 uncultured Bacteroidaceae bacterium | reverse complement strand
TGTAAAACCCGCTTAAAGAAAAATTTTTCTTCAAAAAACCTCTCGAAAACGCTGATTTTCAAGAAAAATGCCCGATTTTGACCCTTCGAAAAAGGTTAAGTAGTTGATAATCAATAGTAGCACCCTTGTTTTTTACTTTTAAATAGGTATTTATGCGATTTTCCAATTTTTTTTCAGAGTGGTATTTTTTTAAGTTGGATAAGGTTATTTAAGTAACCTTACACAACCCTTTTTAATATGATGAAATACTAATTGTTTTTTTTATAAAAATAAAAACTTATTAGAAAACTTAGGACATTATTAGAAAAAAAGTACTAATTTTGCAATGTCGTTTGTGGATAGATTTGGATTGATTGCAACCACAGTAAAAGAATGCTAAATACAACATAACTTTTATTATAGAAAATGTTCTCAATTCCTTTATTTCCACGTTTTATTATTGTTTAACAAATAAAAAAAACAAAGAAATGTCAAGATTTATAACATCAGAATCTGTTTCGGAAGGACATCCGGACAAAATATCAGACCAAATATCAGATGCTCTTTTAGATGAGTTTTTGTGCAAAGACAAAAATTCCAAAGTGGCTTGCGAAACACTTGTAACCACTGGCTTGGTTTTCCTATCGGGAGAGGTAAAAAGCAAAGCCTATGTTGATGTACAACAGGTTGCTCGCAACGTAATAAAAGATGTGGGTTATACAAAAGGAGAATATGGTTTTGAAGCCAATTCTTGCGGAGTTATTTCCACCATACACGAACAAAGCCCAGATATCAATCAAGGAGTAGAAAGAGCAGACCCTACCATGCAAGGAGCAGGCGACCAAGGAATGATGTTTGGTTATGCTTGCAGGGATACTGAGGACTATATGCCTTTGCCTATAACATTGGCTCATCAATTTGTTTATGAGTTGGCGCAAATAAGAAAAACAACTTCTTTGATGCCTTATTTACGACCAGACTCTAAATCTCAGGTAACAATAGAATATGATGACGAAAATAAACCTTTGCGTATAGATACTATAGTAATTTCCACCCAACACGATGAAAATGTAAGTGTAGAGCAAATAAAAAAAGATGTACAAAATATACTTATACCAAGGGTCATAGAAAAACAAAAATATCAAGCCTCAAAGGATTTATTCCGCAACGATTATAAGCTATTCGTTAACCCTACCGGTAAATTTGTTATAGGAGGACCTCATGGAGATACTGGGCTTACGGGGAGAAAAATAATTGTAGATACATACGGAGGTAGAGGCTCACACGGAGGTGGTGCGTTTTCGGGCAAAGATGCAAGCAAAGTAGATAGAAGTGCTACATACGCACTAAGACATGTTGCCAAAAATATGGTAGCGGCTGGTATTTGCGATGAAGTATTGGTACAAGTGGCATATGCAATAGGAGTGGCAAAGCCTGTGGGGTTATTTGTAGATACCTATAATACAAGTAGGGTAAAACTCTCTGACGGTGAAATTGCAAAAAAAATACTTGAAATTTTTGACCTAAGACCTTATTCTATAATAGAACGTTTGGGACTAAAAAATCCTATTTTTAGACCTACTGCCACATACGGACATTTTGGTAGAACTCCATACGAAAAAGAAGTTACCTTTATAGACAAACATGGTAAAGAAGAAAGAAAAACTCTCTCTTTCTATACTTGGGAACGTTTGGATTATGTAGACAAACTAAAAGAGGCTTTTTCTCTTAACTAAAGTTTTTTTTGTTTTTCACTACCTTTAATTTTTTTTATTAAACTATGTATATAGTAAACGAAGAAATAGAACGCAGAGAGATACTTATTAGATACAAAAGATTGCTCTCTGTGGTTTATAGTAAAATTACAGAGGAAGAACTATTGATGATACGTAAGGCTTTCACCATTGCGCGCAATGCTCATTCTCAAGCAAGACGTAAAACTGGTGAGCCTTATATTTATCATCCTTTGGAAGTTGCTCGTATAGTGGCGGAGGATTTGGGATTGGGGCCTATAGCCATAGTTTGTGCTTTGTTGCACGATGTAGTGGAAGATACTGAATATACATTGGAAGACATACAAAATATTTTTGGTCAAAAGGTAGCCAACATAGTAGACGGACTTACCAAAATACAAGATATTTTTGACTATGATACTCAGAGTATTCAAAGCGAAAACTTTAAGAAACTTCTTCTTTCTATGGGCAATGATGTTAGGGTTATTCTCATAAAACTTTGTGATAGGTTACACAATATGCGAACCTTAGACTCAATGTCAGAAAAAAAACAATTGAAAATAGCCTCCGAAACACAATTTCTTTATGTGCCTTTGGCTCATAGATTGGGTTTATATAAGATAAAAAGCGAGTTGGAGGACTTGGCAACCAAATACATTAATCCTAAGGCTTATTATACAATAAAAAACCAGTTAAAAGATACCGAAGAAGAGAGACAAAAGTTTATTGCAGATTTTTGCAACCCCATAGATGCTAAGTTAAAGGAGAAAGGCTATAAATTTACTATTTCTTATAGGGTAAAAAGTATTACTTCCATTCTTAACAAAATAGAAAAAAAGAATGTATCATTCAATGAAATATATGATATCTTTGCTATTAGAATTATTCTCAATGTTCCCGTTGAAGTAGAAAAAGAGAATTGTTATGCCGTTTATTCTTTAATTACTTCCATGTATGAGCAGAGGAAAGATAGATTTAGAGATTGGCTAACCAAACCTAAAAGCAATGGCTATGAGGCTTTGCATACCACTGTAATGAGTAATGCGGGTAAATGGGTGGAGATACAAATACGCTCCACTCGTATGGATGAGATAGCCGAAAAAGGTCTTGCTGCTCATTATTTATACAAAGAAGTAGAGGAGGGAGAATTAGACGCAGGTTTGGATTCTTGGTTAAACAAAATAAGAGACCTTTTGGACAACCCATCAACTTCGGCTATTGATTTTGTCAATGATTTCAAAATGAATATCATTACGGACGAAATCACCGTTTTTACCCCCAAAGGAAAAAGTCTCAATCTTCCTTATGGTTCCTGTGTTTTGGACTTTGCTTTTAATATACATACGGATTTGGGCTTAAAATGTATAGGAGCCAAGGTTAATTATAAGGTTGTCCCTATAGATTACAAACTTCATTCGGCCGACCAAGTGGAAATAATTACCTCCTCCATAGCCAAACCCGATGAAAGTTGGTTAAAACTTGTACATACTTCAAAAGCAATGCAAGAAATACGCAAGTATATCAAAACAAATAAGGAAAAATTTTCTTCCTTAGGAGAGGAAAAACTTAAAAGTTTGATGCTTGCCGAAAAAATAGAATTTACAGAGGTTAATTTAAATAAATTGCAAAAATTTTCTTCCTCTAATAATCTTATAGATTTATATTATAAGGTATATAATAAGGATGTGGATGTACAAACGATAAGGTCTTGTTTTGTAAAAGATAAACCAAACTCATCGTGGATTTTTCTTAAAAACCCATTTAAAAAGAATAAGCCAAGTACTTCTTTGAGTTCTCTTATAGCCAATACTATTCAAGAAAACCCTGAGAAAATATTACTCAATCAAAACATAGATTCTTTGCCGTATGTTACTGCAAAATGTTGTAATCCTTTACCGGGCGATGATATTGTGGGTTTGATACGTGAGGGTAGCATAGAGGTACATCGCACCTCGTGTAGCAAAGCCGTTGATGAAATGAGTAAGCATGGCAATCGCATAGTTAAGGCAAAGTGGAGAGAAAATGAAAGAATTACTTTTCTTGCTGGTATAAAAATACGAGGTATAGACCGCAAAGGATTACTGCAAGATTTGGCAAGAGTAATATCTGAGGTTTGGAATATAAATATGAGAAGTCTTGCTATGGAAAGTAGTGAAGGAGTCTTTGAGGGTTCTATTATGATGTATATTTCTAACGTAGAAAGCCTTAATCAATTGATGGACAATATTTCCAAAATAGACGGAATAGAAAATGTAAAACGTATGTAAGAAAAGATAAAAAATAATGGCTATGCCATATAAGACAAGTTAAAGTTAAACTTATACTAACCTTAAATAACTTATGCTAACTCACTATAACCTATTACATGGTTATACTAACATATAAAATAGCAACTTATTCGCTACGAAATTCTCTTTGAGAAAGTTTTTCTTGCAAGCCAAGGTCTTCTCTTACAAATCTTAATTTCAAAAGCAAGGACTTCATTTCCTCTAAGGTCAAGCGGTGTGTATTATGAGAATTATACTCTTCTATTTGAGAAATTTGAGCATTACCTTTGGTAAAAAATTTATCATAATTCAAATCTCTTGTATCGCAAGGAATACGATAATAATTGCCCATATCCTCAGCACGAGCCATTTCCTCACGAGTTACAAGCGTTTCATAAAGTTTTTCTCCATGTCGAGTACCTATTATTTTTATTTCTGTTTTTGAATATTTGTCATTTAAAGAAGAATAAACTGATTTTAAGGCGGAGGCAAGAGTAGAAAGCGTGGTTGCAGGTGCTTTCTGTACAAACAAATCACCATTTTTGCCATGTTCAAAAGCATACATCACTAACTCTACAGCGTCATCCAAAGTCATCATAAACCTTGTCATTTCCGGGTCAGTTATTGTTATAGGTTTATTGTCTTGCATTTGTTCTACCCAAAGAGGAATAACAGAACCTCGAGATGCCATAACATTGCCATAACGTGTACAACAAATAGTTGTCGTGGCTTGTCCTCCGAGTTCTCTTGCTTTGGCTATAGCAACTTTTTCCATAAGTGCTTTTGACATGCCCATAGCGTTAATAGGATAAGCAGCCTTATCGGTAGAGAGCACTACAACATTTTTGACTCCATGCTCTATGGCTGAAAGCAAAACATTCTCCGTGCCAAGTATATTGGTTCTCACCGCCTCAACAGGAAAAAATTCACAGGAAGGTACTTGCTTTAGAGCGGCAGCAGAAAAAACATAATCTACCCCACTCATAGCCACATCCACAGAAGACTTGTCTCTAACATTGCCTATGTAGAATTTAACTTTTGAGTTTTGCAAATTGTGTCGCATATCGTCCTGTTTTTTTTCATCCCTTGAAAATATGCGTATCTCTTTTATATCACTATCTACAAAACGTCTTAAAACAGCGTTACCAAACGAGCCTGTACCTCCCGTTATCAAAAGTGTCTTATCCTTAAAAACAGACATAGCAAAAAATGTTTTTTTGTTAAAATTTATAGTTGCAAAGATATATATTTTTTTTAAGGTCCCATAATATTTTATTCTCCAAACAACAAATAGAAATTATCAAATTCCTTATGCTTGTAAGTTTCTTTTCATTAAAGTTGTACTTTAAATTGAAAAAAAAATGTAACTTTGCAAAATTTTAAATTTAATTTAAAGAAAATAACAAACATACACAAAAGGAGAAATGAAGAGTCATTTTTTAACTATTTTACTTTGCGTTATGGCTACAAGTTTTGCCTATTCGCAGGAGGGTTTTAAATTTATTGGTTATATACAATCTCAAGTAGAGATTGCCGGTAAGGACGGAAGTACATTTACTGGCTCTGCCTACAACCCCAATACTGATAACAAAGATTTTTATACTCGCGCTGGTGTTAGACGAGGTCTTTTGCATTTTGAGTTTAGCAAAGGTAAGGGGAAAGGAGTTTTTGAAGCAAATATAAGAGAAAAAGGTTTCTTACCACTTTTAGCTTATTGGGAGGTTACTCCTTACGAATGGTTGTCTTTTAGAGGGGGTTTGATGAGCGTAGGCTATGGACATGAAATAGAATACTCTTCCTCCAATATGGAAACAATGGAGCGTTCCCTTATGGCAAGAAAGTTGTTTCCACAAGAGCATGATTTTGGTTTTACAGCCACACTAAGCGCACCACTTAAAGACAAAAGACAAAGTTTGCAATTATCTTTGTCGGCTATGTCGGGCAATTCTATTTACAAAATAGTAGGACCATATCCTAACTTTTTAGCTCATTTGAAATATGATTTCAAAGACAAAACAACCTCTTGGGGAATAGGCTTATCTTACTATGAGGGTAGGACTAATAATGCCGATTCTGTTTGGCACAAAGTAAAAGACAATACTTGGCAAAACGAAAGCGTAGAGCCAAATAAATTAAATGCAAGAAGGTATTTTGGTGCAGAATTTCAATATAACACTCAAACCTCTTGGGGCAGAACCTCGCTCAGAGGAGAATGTTCTTTTGGCAAACAACCTTCTAAACAGAATAGTTTTGCCTCACAACAAGACGATTCTTTTAATGCAAACAACCCTTTTTCATACGATAGAAAATTTTTTGGTGCCTTTGTTGTTTATACTCAACAAATAGCACGCACTCCACTATCAATTGTATTGAAATATCAATATCTTGACCAAAACACAGAAATATCTAGCGACAAAGTGCAGAACACTACCGACCTTGCTTATAATAATATAGGTATTGGTTTTATGTATCAATTCAATAGCCAAATACGTTTGCATTGTTTCTATGATATTTATAAGAATAAGGCAAACGATTATATCAAAGACTTGAATGATAATATATTTATGTTGCGTTTGCAATATAAGTTTGTCCGTTAATCAGGAAAATAAAAATCACACAATATCAAAAAAATAATAAAACAATATGTTTAAAAATTACCCCGGCTTCCATTTGGTAGAAGCCATATATAAATTAGGGCAAGAAAAGAAGTTTCAACTTTCTCGCCGTACCAAAAGAATTATCAAAGCTTTGATAATTATTGCTGTTACTCTATTTCTTTGGAACGCACCTGCATCTATGTACGGCATAGAAGGACTTACCGTTATACAACAAAGAATTATTGCTATTTTTGCTTTTGCCACTCTTATGTGGATTTTTGAACTTGTACCTGCGTGGAGTACTTCTGTTGCTATAATGGGTATGTTGCTTTTGTTTACTTCGGATAGCGGAATAAAATTTATGGTAAACGAAGACTCTGTTGGCAAGCTCCTTTCCTATAAAAGCATTATGGCAGCCTTTGCCGACCCGGTTGTTATGTTGTTTATAGGAGGTTTTATTCTTGCAATAGCAGCAACCAAGACAGGATTGGATAGTCAAATGGCAAAAGTACTTCTGAAACCTTTTGGAAAAAAATCTGACAACGTACTTTTAGGTTTTATTCTTATTACAGGTTTGTTCTCAATGTTTGTTTCCAATACTGCTACGGCAGCAATGATGCTTACTTTCCTTACTCCCGTATTTAAACAACTTCCTCCTGAGGGCAAAGGACGTATAGCCTTGACGCTTTCTATACCAGTAGCGGCCAATATAGGAGGTATGGCAACACCTATAGGCACTCCTCCAAATGCCATTGCTTTAAAATATCTTAACGACCCTGATGGACTAAATATGGGATTGGGCTTTGGACAATGGGTTGCTTTTATGCTACCTTTGACTATTATTCTTTTATTTATAGGCTGGTTGGTGTTAAGAAAACTTTACCCATTTTCTCAAAAAACCGTTGAACTTCACATAGAAAGCACTGCTAAAAAAGATAGAAAAACACGTGTTGTAATTATTACTTTTTTGATTACTGTACTTCTATGGATGTTAGACGCTGTAACAGGTATTAACTCCTATACTGTTGCCCTTATTCCTTTTGTTGTGTTTGCTCTTACAGGAGTAATAGACAGAAGAGATTTGGAGGAAATCAACTGGAGCGTTATTTGGATGGTGGCGGGAGGTTTTGCACTGGGTTATGCTCTTAATGGCTCAGGTTTGGCAAGCAATGCAGTAGCCTCTATTCCTTTTGGCAATTTTTCACCTGTTGTTATTCTTTTGATTTCAGGTTTGGTATGTTATGGTTTATCTAACTTTATTTCCAACTCTGCAACAGCTGCTTTGTTGATGCCTATTCTTGCCGTTGTATGCACGGGTATGGGAGATAAACTTGGAGCCATAGGAGGTACCCCTACGGTACTTATAGGTATTGCTATATCTGCCTCTGCTGCAATGATATTACCTATTTCCACTCCTCCTAA
>CAZVEO010000013.1:0-22385 GCA_964626385.1 uncultured Bacteroidaceae bacterium | reverse complement strand
GTATTGCTATATCTGCCTCTGCTGCAATGATATTACCTATTTCCACTCCTCCTAACGCTTTGGCTTTTTCTACCAACCTTGTGAAACAAAAAGATATGGTAAAAGCAGGTTTGATAATGGGAGTTGTTACTTTGGTTATAGGCTATTCCATACTTTTGTTTTTAGGAAAAATGCATGTGATATAAATAAACTTTTTGATACTAAAAAAGTCGGAGCATAAAAAACTCCGACTTTTTTTACAAAGTAATTAGTTCTTCATAATAGATAAAAATTAATCATCAGTAAATATTTTACGAGAAATTTCCACATTATCCTTAATGGTTATCTCTGCTCTAACTATACGTCCTCTATAAAGGTAGGTATCTATATGATAAGTACCATCCGGTATTCTGTCACCAATAATTTCCGAAATATCAGAATATGCAATTTTTTTAGTATTAGTCCATCTACTCATAGTTATTGTCCAAGTGCGGTCGGCTCTATTATAAGCCATTGCTTAAAAAGTCCATCCATCTTTTTCTAAACTTGCTATGGTATCTTTTACTTGGTCTTCAGTTACAGTTACATAAATAGTCTCCTTTTCCGAGGCTTTCTTAATTGATTTGTTCGTATGGTTAGATTGTGAAAAACAAACATTTCCTCCAATAAAACCTATCAATGCAAAGATAAGAATTAATAACTTTTTCATCATTTTATAACATAATTTTATAACATAATTTTATAATTATTAATATCTCTCATATTCACAAGGAACATTTTTATCTACATCTACTTGGTAGATTATCACATCTTCATCCTCTATATAAGGAAAGGTTTGAATACTTACACAAGGATAAGTTTTGGATAACTCCAATGCCAGATCTATAGCCATGTCTTCTGCAAATTTGTTATCACCTTTTTTCCAAAAACGACCTTTTGTCGTAGGTGCTTTGTTTAAAGAGGTTTCCACTCCATTCACCCATCTTTTAACAACCTCGTTGTCTTTGATAATCTGCTTTACTTCTATTTTTTTTGCAGTATCAAAATTGTAATAACCAACATAGGTTCCATCAGGAATGTTGTTACCTTTGATGTCGCTCTTTTGTTGCATCTGTTGCGTTTGTTCTTCTTCTTTGTTACAAGCCGTAAATAATAAACTTGTGAAACTTGCTAATAATACAAGTATTAAAAACGTTCTTTTCATATTATATAACTTTTAATTACTTACCTACTCTTTAAAGGATTTTCGGCTTCTCCTTTCGTGCATGTGTCAACACATTATTAAAGCACTTTAAGTTGCCTATTCATAGATATTTAAGCAACATCTATAAACTCAACAGATGCAAAATTATATATTTTTATTTAAACCACCAAATTTTTTATTATTTTTTTTATATCAAATGAGTTACTTTTATTTTTTTGAATTTTTTACCAATACCAAGAGTTGTTGTATTCTTTATTATCAATTCTCCTTTTTGCAAAGAGGTTATTTCTTGTTTTAATTCTTGCAATTCATTATTATTTACACCAAACAAATTTCTCAACACTCCATCGTTCATTGTTTGTTGTTTCATTATTATGGGGTATTGAGCGTTTGCAATGTAATCAAAATATCTGCTTTTATAGTCTTCCATATTTTGAGTTGCAAGAATAATACTCATACCCTTGTTTCTACCTACTGCTATAAGGTTTTTCAAAGGTTGGTTTTCAAAATTAAGCATATAATGAGCCTCATCTATAATGGTAAAATGTCTTAATTCTACACAGTTTTCATTACTTGCTTGTTTTGACAATAGCTCATAAATATTATTAAGTTTTGAAATTACAAAATATACAATTGCCTTTGCTATAGGACCATCTTTGGGATATCTAGACAAATCTATGATATAACAATCTTTTATAAGGTTGATATCATCTTGTTTTGAAAAAAGGTTTGCTCTTTCTATGGTATTCAAGGAGGATAATATACTATCTACATTGTCTTGTTGTCTTTCAGGCAATAAATTTTTGTAATTATCTATTATAGACTGAAAACTAATTGGAGCAAAATCATTAGACTTATAAGCCTCTATTATAGCAGAAGAAAGTCTATCTTGCATATTTGCACTTATTTTTGCTCCCAATATAGAGATAAGTGCTTGCGACATTGTTGTAGAATAGAGATTTACTTCATTAAGTGTTTTATCTGTAAAATCTTTAAAAGGAGTAAAAGGCAAAGGTGCTTTCATAGGGTCAAGTATTGCCGATGTATTTGTATTGAAAAGAGCAAGCCAACTTTTATTAGCAGGGTCTGAAAATTCTCCCTTATAATCAAATAACAAAAAATTTACAGGATAAGAACTTTCACAAGAAATTTCTCTTATCTGATTTATCAAAACAGCAAGCAAATTGGACTTTCCTGAACCTGTTGTTCCTGCTATAAGCATTTGAGTATTAGGAATATTTTTGCTATTAATATCCAAAAAGGCATCGTTCCCATTCTCATACGAGCCTATTCTTAGATTTAATTCAGGTATGTCCATAGCCTTAAACAAACTGCCACTATTAGAAAAAGCAAACCACTTCTCCAAAGCATCGGGTTTCAATAACATATCTCTACCTCTTAGCATTTCATAACCGAGAATCTTTGATAATTGCGAAGTACTTTCCCATTGAACATCTTCGTTATAATACCTCATCTTTATCAAAGCAATAAAGGTTTCTTTTAAGCCCGATTTGGTAAAGAAAGTGGAAACATAAGGTTGGTTTTGTTGAGAAGTAGTCAACTTATTTATTTCCACCATATCCCTTTTATCACTATTGCTAAGTCCAACAAGCAAACAAATTCTCATTACCTGAGAGTTGTTAAGCGATACCTCTCTTATTCCATAGGAATATTTTTTAAGGTTAATATATTCTTCTAACTTTGCTTTTATTGAAGACAAACTATCGTTAATACCATCCAACTGTCTTAAACCTTCCAAATTAATATCTATCATAACTCTACATCTTTTAATTCTATTCCAAAATAATCATTGCTTATTGTTGTACATTGATTTTCCTTATCTCTGTGAAGTGTAAAAACTTTGGAAACAAAAGGTGCTAATTTTACAAAATCGCCTTCTTTTCTTATTTCAGTATCTGTACTCAACAATATTGTTTGACTTGCAAGATCGGGAAAATAGTTTTCTATAATAGAATCCCTGCTTTCTTGGTCTAATACTCCCATAACGGTATCTATCATTACTGGTGGGTCATAATCTCCCAATTCATACAACACCTTTAACAATACTTGCATTACGGTTTGTTTTGCTCCTGCATTTAGTTGGCTTAAATATATCTCATTACCTTGCTTATGATACATTTTAAAAGTAATATTGTCTTTATCATCACTAAGCACAACCCCATCTATCATACCTTGATAGATAACAAGATTTTTATTCAACTCTTCTTGCATTTTTCGTTCTATCCCTTTCTTCTTTGAATGGAGCAAACGCTTAGACATTTGTTCAAAATATTTTGGTAATCTACATAGCAAATCATATTTAGGGTCTGGCTCTGTAGGTATTTGATAATCGTATTTTTCTATTTGTTTATCAAAGTCTTTTATTATTCTTTCTTTTTCTTTAATAAAATCTTTGGTTTGAGATATTTTTTGATCGTTTATTTCATATTGTTTAATCAAAGAATAATCATCTCCTGTGAGTTGTTTCTTATAAGTTTCAAGCCTATTTTTCTCCGCAGGCAAATTATCTATTTCCTTATTAAGTCTTTCCTTTTCGCTTGCTATAAAAGTCCATTTATCATTGGAAATATACTCAATAAGCGAAGAAAGTTTCTCTATATCATTTCTATTTAAATAGTCGTATTTATCTTTAATATCATTATGCTTTTGACTATTTTCCAACTCTTCTACAATAGACTCTGTATCTATTCTTCCCTGTACAGTGTATTGCTCTTGAATAATATGCACAATTTTTTTTGTCAATTGTTCCAATTTATCTTTTGACAATACGTCTTTGTTGGCATTTTCTATTTCTTTCTTGCTTTGCAAAATAAGTTCTACTTCGCTTTTTATCAAATCGGCAAGTTTTGGAAAAAATATCTCTTTCTCTATATCTTGTACTATTTTATCTACTTTTTCTGTATAATCTTTTTCCTCTTTTTCTATATTACTTATTCTTGCTTGAATTCTTTTTATTTTTTCTTGTATGGCTTCGTTGTCTTTTTGCCCTTTTCTTAACTGCTCTATATGTTGTTTGTTATCTGCAGCATATTCCAAAGCATCACTTAGAATTTTTTCCAAATTCCTTTTTTCTTCCTCTGCTTTTTCTTTTTCTCTGACAACCGATTCATACTCTTTTTTTTGTTCTTTATCTTTTAGTCGTTTGGCATATTCTTCTTCAAACAGCAGTTGAGAGGCTTTTTGCAATTGCGCATACTTGTCAAAACCCATAACAGATTGTATATTGTTTTGAATAAGTCTGCTAAGTTGTTCTTCTTTGACAAGTTCGCCAGTTTTCATAGCATCAAAAAGAAAATAATTGCTCAATTCCTTTGGCAAATTAGCCTTTATTATGCTGTTTATTGAGGTCTCCATTTCTTTTTTTTGTGACAAGGAAGAATATGTGCCATAAGAAAACTTATTACAATCAAACAACAAAGTAACATTCTCCGATACTTGCTCATTAATATAAGCATAAGTCCTTGTCAATTTGTATTGTACCAAACTACCACCCGCATAACCAGTGAAAGAAATTTCAAGTATTATTTTTTGATTATTAATGTCTTCTATAGAAGAGTTTAACAGCTCTCTAAAAGTTTTTTTATCCTTTATGTCCAAACCATATAACGCTCCGGCTATGGTATCAAACAAAGTTGTTTTACCTCCTCCGTTGGCTCCTCCTATAAGAATAATAGGTCTATCTTTTTCTACGGAAATATCCAAATCCAAATGCAGATAGGTTTTATAATTCTCTGCTAATATATGTTGTATTTGCATAATTGTTCAAAGATTTTATTTTACTTTTTTGAGAGCGCTTTTTATTATTTTCTTTACGCTTTCTATGTCCAAATCTTTTTCGTTTTTTTGTTTTTGGTATTCTTTGAGTATATAATCTCTTAACCAATAGAAATCAACATTGTTTTCTATGCTAAAACTTTCTATCAGTTGCATATCATATCGTTTAATACCGTAATTAAAAAAATCCGTATCAACATCTTTTCTTGCCATAACTCTCTTCTATTTTTTGTTTAATTCTTTAGGAGAAAACACTTCCCAGCCTTGCATATCATTGGTATTTGATATAGGAAAAGCACTATATTTCCAAACACCCTCATTCTTAACATCCTCTATTATTATTCCTCCTATTATTTTGGTTTTGTTCTTATTGTTTTGTGTTTTTATATATTCTATTAAAGCATTGTGTTTGTTGGGTGCATTGATGTCGCTCTCTCTGGTTTTGGTATCAAATAAGCAGATTATTCCGTTTCTCAAATGTATTATATAGTCCACATAGAAAAGCGAGGCAACGTTTCCTACAGATTTGTAGGAAATAGAAAAGTTTTCTTTGCCACTATCTCCGTTTTTGTACCACCATTCAATGCTTTCTTCGTTTTGTTCCAAAAATTGTCTAAATCTATTTTCTGGCAATGACTCTTTTTTTAGTTTGTAAAAAGGTAGCATTGCGTGCATATATGTTTTTTCTGCCTCGTGAGTATCTTCGTTGTATTGTCTTTGCTCAGGTAGTTGCCATTGATGGAAAGTTGGTTTTACTTCTTGCTCTTTCTTTCTCTCCAATTTGTTGCGATATCTTTGCAAAGCTTTTTCTATTATAGGAATAACTCTATATTGATTTTCATAGTACAAAATTATCTTTTTTGCATCAAAATCAAGTTTATTAAAATACTTACTCATCATCTCCTCCAAAGCACCTACAAGCACGGGGGTACTATCTTTTTTGGCAAAATCTCCGACATGCAACCTGCAAAAAAGAAAAAACGCTCTATTTATTTCGCTTACACTGCGTGCCATTTTTGTCTTTTTGTTTATCTCTACCTTACCATACACTCCCGATTCTATTGCTAAGTCCTTTGGCAAAGAGGCAAAAATATTGTTTACATTAAAGTTAAGTTTGGAATTGTATCTATTTCTTATTATAAGATTGTCTTGCTCTTTATCTATATTTTGTTCACTGTCTTTATTCTCCGTCAAAGTCATATCATCGGCAGAATAAGTTTCCTCTCCATAAGACAACACCATTTCATCAAGATGCCATTCTTCTCTAAACGTATTTAACAACACTCCTTTAAAATCGGCATCCAATCTGTTTCTTACTTTTCTTTGGTTGATGTATTCGGCTGTGAGGTTTATATTCTCTATATCTTTTTTTCTATAAGCGATATATTTACTCATAAAATTCATATCATCCTTTGCTATTACTATCATATCAGCACTTAGGTTGGTATAAACATAGCCATTATTCAAAGCCTCATCCTCATAAAAACACTGCTCGGGCATACGAAGTATTCTACCAATGGTCTGCACTGTAAAAGTAACACTTTGCAATTCTCTAAAAATCAACAATACCGAAGCCCTCGGGCAATCCCAACCTAAGGCTATTGCTTGCTTAAACAACAATACTTCTACAATATTATCTTGTTTTTCTATATTGTTTAAATTCTCTTTCTCATTGCTTAGCCACACAGCCAATTTGCCGTTGTCGGTTGTTATATCTATTTGTGGCATTTTGAGGTAGGCAATTACATCTTCTATTATCTTTTTTTCTTCTTCGTTGCTGTTTTCTCTGTTATCGTTAGGCAGTTGTATAAGCAAAAGCGGGTTAATGTTTTTGCCAAGGTTTTGATATTTTTCTTTTAGTTCTTTTCGTTTTTTAAGTGCGTTTTTCAATAGTTGGTTATTTACAGATATACCACTCTTTTCGTCCTCTATAGCGGGGTTGAGGAAAATACTTTTTTTTATCATTTCCTCTTTTATTACCTCTTGTCTGTTCACTGTCCATTTGTAATCTCCCGTTGTTGTGGGCGTGGCTGATATTCTTAGTTCTATAAGAGGGTTGAGGACTTGCAGGACTTTTTCGCTCTTTTTTGCATTTCTACCCGCAAACATATGCTCCTCGTCCACTATAACTATAATAGGCGTTTTGTTCTCTATTTGAGTACGAAAAGCTATTTCTTGCAAATTTCTTCTTTGTTCGCTTTCTCTCATTATTATGGCATTGTCCTTATTGACACTTTCCCAATTGAGAAAAAGAATATCTCCGCTTTGCAAGCATTCTAAACTATGGTCTATATCGTCCCAACGCATAGGACGGAGGCTTTTGGTAACAGAGAAAAAGTTTTTCATTTTGAAATAACTCTGTTCGTGCAGTTTATTGGGTGCAAGCCATATATAAGCCACCTCTTGAGAAGGAAGGTCATATTTTTCTTGCACCTGTTCCTTTACCTCCGACAAAACAGAAAAAGCCATAATTGTTTTGCCTGAGCCCGTGGGTGCTTTGAAAACTATTTTTTGTCTTCTCTCTCTTATACCAAGTCTGCGAATTATTTCTTTTCTTAATTCAAAGACGGCTTTTTGTTGATATTCTTTTAATTCAAACATCTTTACTCCTCCTCCCTTATGGCTTGTTCATACATTTTTAGCAATTCTTCCTCCTGCTCAGATGGTAAAGTTTTTTCATCGCCAAAATCTATTATTTTGTCCTCTCTTTCGGGTAAAATATTTTTGTAAGCGTTGTAAATAGCCTCTGGCAAAGCACAAGGCAATACCTTATCCCTTACCTCAGAAAAATCATCTTCCCACGCATAAGCACTATTGGAAAAAACATATACTTTTATAGGTTCTTTTACCTCTATGGTTTTCAATTGCTCCACTATCTTTGCTATCCATTCCTCGTCTATAATGACAAGCATACGTTTTTCTCCCTCTGAGAAATACCTACATTTGTTTTTCTTTAAAACCAAAGCACCAAAAGTGGTTTCCTCCTTATATATATTTTCTTTTATATTAAGCATTCCGCAACTAAGGGCAACCAAAGTTTTTTTGTTTTTTAAGGTTTTTTCTCTACCTACGGCTTTTATTTTGTAGTAGCGAAGGTTGTTTTTCTTTAATCCCTCAATTTTTTCTCCTTTTTGGTTGGTATAGCCTTGTATTACTCTTTTGTTTCTTTCGTAGGTAACCTCTTCGCAGATATTATTCTCATTATTGGTTACCAAAATACATTGTCTATTGCCACCATCCTCATTATTTAGTTGCATAGTAGCATGCAACGTTGTCCCACTCCCAGCAAAAAAATCTAAGATTAGAGCTGTTGTTTTTTGATATGATTCTATTATCTTTAATATCATATCTATATTTTTGGGATTTGAAAAAAATTTAGTACCAAAGATATTAGTTATCTGTGTTGTACCATTTGCAGACGAGAAAGCCCATAACGACTTTATATTTTTAGTTAATTTTACATCTTCATAAATGTATTTCTTACCATCAAGAATTACTTTATTCTCATCCACATATTTTTTCTTTCTTACTATGCCATTTACAACAACCAATTTATCTTTCTCTGTATTAACTTTTTTTAATTCCCACGTCCAACAACCCAACTTACCGTTTTGTAAGGGAGGCAGTATTATTCTGTAGCCTTTTTGCAATAATTCAATATCAAAAGAATATATATTTCGTGTAGAATCTTCCTCTACAGACTCGGGAGAATAGTCCATTTTTGCTATTATATCCTTGCTGTTGTCATTATAATAAATAACATAACCAAGATTTTTTCTATTAATCAACAAAGAATTAGCACCTGTTTTATGTATCTCTCTGTCTATATAATAGAAAGTATTATTTTCTCTTTTAACTTCTTTTTTGACAATTACACTTTCTTTTAAAAGAGAAATTTCTTTGTTCGTTCCATTTTCAATTGAATATAATCGATGAGAACAATAAGCTAAAACATATTCAACATTACTTTGTATATTTATGGCATCATTTTGAGAATTACACTTATCTATACATATATTCCCTAAAAAATTCCCCCCCCCTAAAACACTGTCGCACAACAGTTTAAGTTGTGCCTGTTCATTATCGTCTATGGAAATAAAAATAACGCCTCTATCAGAAAGCAAGCGTTTAGCGAGTTTTAGTCTTCTATGCATAAAGGAAAGCCATTTGCTATGCTTATAAGCATCCTCCTTATCCACAAAAGAATCATTGTATTTAAAATCCTTATTGCCCGTATTGTATGGCGGGTCTATATAGATAACATCCACTTTACCCTCATGAGTATAACAAAGAGTAGTAAGGGCATGCAAATTGTCGCCTTCTATTATTATATGGTTGGGGTATTTTTTTTGGTCAGTGTCGTTTATAATACGCTTTTGCTCCACTTCCTCTATTATGGGAAGTTTTTCTTTCATTATCTGCTCTGCCTCCTCCGGCTTATCCTCCCAAACCAAACCATATCGTTTTTCCTCGTTTATAAGTTGCAAAAGTTGGCTTTTGTCCTCCGCACTTATACCCTCCAACTTATTAACAAGGTTTCTCAAATATTGTCTGTCTATCTTTGCCATAATCAGTAAAAATCAAAATCTTTTACTCCCCCGCAAAGTTTTTTTTCTTTTATATGCAAGGAGTAAAAGATTTTTTTGAAAAAAAATTAATATTTAACAACCTTGATGGCTATTTGTTTGCCTTCCAAAATATCAAGCATTGAGGTCGGGTTGTCTATACAAGGTTTTAACAACAATTGTTTTGCCAGAGTTTCGTTGCAAATATAATCTTTGTACAACTCACAAGAAGCCTTCAATTCCTCCTCCTCTTGCAATTCTACGCTTATATTGTCCGTTACCTCAAAGTCGTTGTCCTTTCTTATGTTTTGTATTCTATTGACCAACTCTCTTGCAATAGCCTCCAACCTTAATTCTCTTGTAATCATAACATCCAAAGCCACAGTCAAACTGCCCTCCGAGGCAACTACCCAGCCCTCAATATCCTTTGTGGTTATCTCTACATCGGACAAAGCCAATTCTATCTCTTTACCCTCTATGGTAAGGGTATATTTGCCCTCCAACTCTATTTTGGCAATATCTTGTTGAGAAAACTCGGAGATTACTTTTGCTATGTTTTTCATCAAAGAACCATATTTTGGTCCTAAGGTTTTGAAATTTGCCTTTATATTTTTGGAAAGTACATCATTTTGCAAAGACAAATATTTTATCTCTTTTACATTTAACTCGGAAAGAATAAGGTTTTTAACCTTTTCTATCTCCTCCTGCGTTGCTTTGTCGCAAGGTATCATTATGGATGCCAAAGGTTGACGCACCTTCAAATTGTGTCTTTTTCTCAAAGAAAGCACAAGGGAGCAAATCTTTTGAGCCATTTGCATACGACTCTCCAATTCTTTGTCTATCAAACTCTCCTCTGCCACAGGAAAATCAGATAAATGTACTGAGTTGTGTTTGTCCTTATGGGTTACGTTGTTAAGATTGACAAACATATTTTCCGCAAAGAACGGAGCAATAGGAGAAGACAATTTAGCAATAGTTTCCAAACAACGATAAAGCGTCTGATATGCTGATATCTTATCCTCAGAATATTCGCCCTTCCAAAATCTTCTTCTACACAAACGCACATACCAATTGCTCAAATACTCATCCACAAAATTGCTTATCAAACGTGCCGCCCTTGTTGGCTCATACTCGTCAAAGGCTTTGTCCACTTTGGTTATCAAAGTATTCAATTCGGAAAGTATCCAGCGGTCAATTTCTGGTCTTTGCTGAGTAGGAATATTTTTTTCAGAGTAAGCAAAATTGTCTATGTTAGCATACAAAGCAAAGAAAGAATAAGTATTGTATAAAGTACCAAACAATTTTCTTCTTACCTCATCTATACCATCAGGGTCAAATTTTAGGTTGTCCCAAGGTTGAGAGTTTGAAATCATATACCAACGAGTAGCATCGGCTCCATATTTGTTCATCATCTCAAACGGGTCTACGGCATTGCCCAAACGCTTGGACATTTTGTTACCGTTTTTGTCCAAAACCAAACCATTAGAAACCACGTTTTTGAAAGCAACGGAGTCAAATACCATTGTTGCAATAGTGTGCAAAGTAAAGAACCAACCACGAGTTTGGTCTACTCCTTCGGCTATGAAATCAGCAGGGAAATAATCCCTTTTCAATTCCTCCTCCGTACATTCAAAAGGAAAATGTCTTTGGGCGTATGGCATGGCTCCCGAGTCAAACCAAACGTCTATCAAATCGGTTTCTCTTCTCATAGGTTTGCCACTCTCAGAAACAAGAATAACCTCATCTATATAAGGTCTATGCAAATCAAAAGAATCATAGTCCGCTGAGGAATACTTGTTTTCTTTCATATAACCAGCCTTTATACTTTTTTCTATTTCCTCCGATAGTTGCTTAACCGAGCCTATGCATATTTCTTCCTTGCCATCCTCTGTTCTCCATATAGGCAAAGGAGTTCCCCAATACCTTGAGCGAGAAAGGTTCCAGTCAACAAGATTTTCCAACCAATTGCCAAAACGTCCTGTACCCGTAGCTTGAGGTTTCCAATTTATTGTTTTGTTCAGTTCTATCAAGCGGTCTTTTACCTCTGTGGTTCTTATAAACCAGGAGTCCAAAGGATAGTACAATACAGGTTTGTCCGTACGCCAACAATGAGGATAGGAGTGAGTATGTTTTTCTATCTTAAAGGCAAGATGTTGTTGCTTAAGCATTACACACAAATCCACGTCTAAGGTCGTGTCCTTATCCGTGAGCGTATCATCGTAAGCATTTTTTACATAACGTCCCGCATATTCTGAGTAAAGGTCTTTGTTTATATATTTGTTAACATAATCTTCGTCCAATTCCTCCATTAAGAAGAATTTACCCGCTCTGTCTACCATAGGTTGACGCTTGCCATTTTTGTCCATAAGGTGAAGCGGAGCAATATTAGCAAGTTTTGCAACTCTTGCGTCATCGGCTCCAAAGGTAGGAGCAATATGTACTATACCTGTTCCGTCCTCTGTGGTTACATAGTCACCACCTATTACACGAAAAGCCTCGCCCTCCTCTTCCATAGGAGTAGCCCAAGGTATAAGTTGCTCATACTCTATACCTATAAGTTCCTTTCCCTTACACTCTGCCACTACTCTAAAAGGTATCTCCTTATCTCCTTTGTTATATAAGGCAAAGTCTTTGTTTTCGTTTTCTTTTTTGAAATGAGTATAAAGCAAATTCTTTGCAAGAAATACTGTTATAGGAGAGGAAGAATAAGCATTGAAACTCTCCACTATAACATAATCAATATTTGGTCCAACTGCCAAAGCCGTATTGCTCGGCAAAGTCCAGGGAGTTGTTGTCCAAGCTAAAAAATAAGCCTTAGATAAGTCCTTAACATATTGTTTAAGGAAGGTGTTTTCTTTGGTTTGATGTTCTTTTATTTTGAATTGAGCAACCACTGTTGTGTCTTTTACATCTCTATAACAGCCCGGCATATTCAACTCGTGCGAAGAAAGTCCCGTACCTGCAGCAGGAGAATAAGGTTGTATAGTATAGCCTTTGTAAAGCAAACCTTTGTTATAAATCTCCCTCAATAACCACCAAAGCGTCTCAATATATTCGTTCTTAAAAGTAATATAAGGGTCATTCAAATCTACCCAATAACCCATCTGCTCAGTAAGTTTGTCCCATAAGTCTTTGAATTGAAGCACTGTTGTTCTACACTCAGCATTGTATTCATCTACACTTATTTTTTTGCCAATATCCTCTTTGGTTATGCCAAGTTTTTGCTCCACTCCCAACTCCACAGGTAACCCGTGCGTATCCCAGCCGGCTTTTCTTGTTACATAATAGCCTTTGAGAGTTTTGTAACGGCAAAAAATATCCTTTATGGTACGAGCCATTACGTGGTGAATACCCGGCTTACCATTAGCAGAAGGAGGACCTTCAAAAAATATAAAAGGTTTACTGCCTTCTCTTTCTTTAAGACTTTGATTAAATGTGTCTTCTTTTTGCCATTTTTCGCGGACATCTTTCTCTATCTCAGTAAGATTAAGTTGCGTATACTCTCTGTATTTCATAATAAAAAAACGATTGTAAATTCCTTTTGTCGCTACACAATTTTTTCGTCTATAAAAAAATATGTAACTATATATTATTTTTCTTAAAAGCCTCTTCTATCAATTCATCCTCAAAACCATGAGAGGATAAGTAATATTTTAGTTGATACTTTCTTTGATACTCGTCTTGAGTGGTCATATTATTGAGTTTTTTTACCAAAAGCATCTCCAAAATTTCCTTATACTCTTGCTCGTCTATGCTTTGCAGAGCCTTTTGTATATAATTTCTCGGTATGTGCTTAGAAGTAAGCATATTTTTGATTTTGATTCTACCCCAATGATTTTGGTGTATCTTACTTCTAACATACAACTCGGCATATCTTTGCTCCGAAATATAGCCGTTTTTTATCAACTTGTTAACAATTTTCTGTGCTTGTTCTTCGGCTATACCTTTTTCCCTTAACTTGCAACGCACATCCTTTGGACACCTCTCCAATGCCACGCAATATTTTTGTGCATATTGCAGGGCCTGTTCTAAAGTTAAATCTTGTTGCCTGTTTTCACTCATAAAGCAATATCAAACTTATTTTTTGCAAAGATAAACTTTTTTTTCAAAAAATACGTTATATCCTTATGATTTTTAACTCTTATAATCAAAAAATGATAAAATTTAAGTACATATTTTTAATTTTGCTCACCTTCCTTGTGTTTTTCTATTCTTGCAAAAAGAATAAAGAACCCCTTTACGGCATTTCAATAGATGCTTCAAAAATGGTAAAAACTCCTGCAGAAATATTCTCTTTGCAACACATAGAATTTTTTAAGGCTTCTAATGATTTTGTCCTTACCTCCCTACCCTATCTATTGGAAAAAGACACGAGCATAAAGGCTGAGAATTTTGCTATATCTCCATTCTTTCTTCACTTTACATTTAATAAAGATAGTGTTTTCAATGAATACTTGTCCGCCTTTGAGAATCATTATCAAGTTTCTCCTATGGACAGTAGCGAAAGAGAAAAATTTTTTCTTTCCTTTCTCAGAGATGTCAAAGAAATAGACTCCTCCTTACTTGTTACCTCTCAAATAATAGACAACAACGCGGACAGCATACATATTTATCAAAAATTTTTGTTTCAAACTCATTGTCAAGAAATAGAATTGCCACAACAATTATATAACACTAAGGATAAATATATAAACATTTCAGGCGATTTTTCTTGTTTGGAAAATACAGAAATAAACCTTGTAGATATTCCCATAGGCAACGGCAACTATTTGCTTACGCTTATAAAACCTAAAAAACTATCTTTAACAGAATACCTAAAAGATTTTGACGAAAACAAATACGCAGAACTGCTGAAACAAGCAAAAAACATAAAAACAAATATTGTTTTTCCTCTTATGGATTTTGTTTGCAAAGAAAGACAAATAAACCTAAGCGAAGATTATCTAAAATTCTCTTTTTCTATGTCAAAAAAAATTATAATGGACTATGATTTTACAATAGAAAATTTCGTCAGGGAAACTATTTCTTTTGAAAAAACACTTCTAAACGAAAGCAATCAACAACCAACCGTTTTTGATAGAGAATTTCTTTTTATCATAAGAGGAAAAAACTCCAATTTTATTATGTGTATAGGGTACTATAAGTTAACATAAGTTGCAGGCTGAGCCTGTTCTATACGGGCAAAGCCTCTACTTTTTTTTTAACGGCTTCGCCCTTATAAAACAGCCTGTGGCTTTGCCCTATCACAACTCATAATAACCTATGCTAACCCTTAAAGTAAGGGCTGTGCCCTTATAAGACAGGCTGTGCCTGTAACTTATCAAAACTTATAAAAAACGAAAAAAAATAACAAAAAAAAACAAAAAAACGGTTTACTGGAAATCAATAAGTTACAAAATAAAAACGTTCACGCGTTTGGTCAGGTCAAAAAATGTTCGTAACTTTGTAAGAGAAAAAGATACCTACCACAAAAACCTCATTTTTTACCCTTATAACTACCTGATAATCAATAAAAACGAATCTTCGTTTCGATTTCTCGAAACGAAGATTCGTCGAAATAAAACGAAGATTCATTTTTGTAAAATCCGCTTAAAGAAAAATTTTTCTTCAAAAAACCTCTCGAAACCGCTGATTTTCAAGAAAAATGCCCAATTTTGACCACCCTAAAAAGGTTAACTCGCTGATAATCAATAGTTGCACCCTTATTTTTGACTTTTAAATAGGTATTTACGAAAAAAACCGAAAAAATATTTTTTCGGTTTTTTTCGCATGAATTTTTTTTGAATTTTATAAAACTACTTAACAATTTTTAATTCTTCTATCAAGCGTTTGCTACCCGCAAATTTGTCTATTATAAACAACACGTAACGAGCATCAACGCAAATAGTTCTTTGCAATTCTGGTTCAAAAGCAATATCACCGCTCATGGCTTCCCAATTGCCGTCAAAAGCCAAACCTATCAATTCACCCTTACCATTGATAACAGGAGAGCCAGAGTTTCCTCCTGTAATATCGTTATCGGTCAAAAAACATACGGTCATATTGCCATTTTTATCAGCATATTGACCATAGTCTTTCATATTATACAAATCTTTTAATTTGGCTGGTACTATAAACTCATCATTTGTTGGGTCTTCTTTTTCCATTATACCATCTATAGTAGTAACAAAATCATAGTGAACAGCATCTGCAGGATAGTAGTCCAAAACCTTTCCGTAGGTCATACGCAAAGTAAAGTTTGCATCTGGGTAACGCACAAGATTAGGATTCATCTCTCTAAGGGCTTGTACAAAATTTTGTCTTGCATCTTGTAGCTTTTGAGTTGCAAGTACATCTTCACCACCTGTCAACTCTGCATAAATAGCCATAACAAAGGCTACCATTGGGTCCTTTGAAAGTTTTTTAGCGTTAGGTTTTTTCATAAACTTAACAAAACTTTCTTCGCTACCAAAAACAGATTTTTTGAAAACTTTTTCAACGTATTTCTCTACTCCGCCCTCTTTTGCTATTAGTTTTCTAAATTCCTTAATATTATCGCTTATATACTGTTCAGGCAATTCTGTTTCCATTTTTACAAAAGCAGCAAACAACTCTTTTTCAGTCTGTTGGTCATATTTGGCAAAATGTTCAGTGCCTTGTTCTTTTACCAATTCCAAATAATCCTCACCAAACATAGCCTCACCAACCATAAACATCATATAGGTGCGAAGAGCAAGCATAGAGCGTTGACTCATATAAAGCCCAAGATTGTGATACCAAGAAACTTGAGTAGAAGATGTATTACTTAATTCTTTAGTAGAAGTACTGATATCTTTAATAACATCAGCGTATTGGCTTCTACTTTCATCTTTGGCTATCCATTGATTTAGGTCGTCCTCTATGTTTTTCTTTTTGTCATAAACACGCAAACGTTTCAAGCCACGTGACTCTCCTTGCTTGTTTTTCCACATATTCATCATAGAAGCATAATCAGAGGCATATTTTAGACGTACAGCATTATCTCTATCCATATTCTTTTTCATAACAGGAAGCATATAATCACCAGCCTTTACTATTGCAGGGTTGGTTATATTCAAAGTGGTTTCCACCTCGTAAGAGGTCATATATCTTTCTGTCGTACCCGGATAGCCCCAAATCATAGCAAAATCATTCTTCTCCACTCCTGCTATACTAACAGGCAAGTAGTGTTTTGGTTTGTATGGTACATTGTCTTTGGAATAAGCGGCAGGGTTGTTGTCCTTATCTGCATAAACACGGAAAATAGAAAAATCTCCCGTATGTCTTGGCCACATCCAATTGTCAGTATCTCCTCCAAATTTGCCTATGGAAGAAGGAGGCGCACCTACAAGGCGTACATCATTAAACTGCTCATAAACAAACAAGTAATACTCATTTCCTTCAAAGAAAGACTTAACCTCTACTCTATATTTTCCTTCCTCAGAATAGCGTACTTTTAACTCGTCTATCTTTTCTTGATATTCATCTTGCCATTTACTTTTATTAAGGTCTTTTACATGGCTTCCCAAAACTTCAGCCGTTACATCATACATCTGACGAAGAAAAGAAACATAAAGTCCCTCAATAGGTATTTCCTGCTCATAACTCTCAGCCCAAAAACCATTGGTAAGATAATCATGCTCTATGGTAGAGGCTCCTGCAATGGCATCATAACCGCAATGATGGTTGGTAAACATCAAACCTTTTTCCGATACCATTTCACCAGTACAGAATTGTCCCATTTGTACTATTGCATCTTTCAAAGAAGAGTTGTTAAAGGAATAAAGCTCTTCGGCTGAAAGTTGCAAGCCAAGTTTTTGCATATCCTCATAATTCAGTTGCTTAAAAAACATAGGCAACCACATACCCTCATCTGGTGGAGGAGTCTTCTTTGGAGTGGCAAATAGAGAGGTTGTCATAACCAAGATTGCCAACAACAATAAACTAAGTTTTTTCATAAAAAAAATTATTTGTTAAATGATTAATTATTATCCTATTTTTCTTTTTTATAACTTGAGAAAACGTTTTGTATACTTTTCTTTATCGTTATAAATCAACAATGTATATATTCCTGTCTTTAATTTTGAAATATCTATAGAGATTTGTTTGTTTGTGATTTGTGTTTGCACTCTTATGGTACGACCATAATTATCTACAATAAAAATATTATCTCCTTTGCTGTAGGTGTTTGGTATTTGTATGGTTATTTTGTCGTTGTTAAACTCTATGATTTTTATTTCCTCTATTTCTTGCAAACATACGGAAACAACCTCAGATTCCAACAAATCAAAAGCAAGAGACAAAGTAACACCACAAACTTTTTTCATATAATTATAGTCCAAATATTTACTGCTATCTTGCAAAGTATGATAATAAGGAGAAAAATCATGCTCGGTAAGAAACAAAGCCTTTAGACCCCAAGTATAAAAAACCCATGAATCAGAACGCTCTCTGAATTCAGTATCCAAACAAGGAATAAGGTCGGAGTAAAGCAAAGTATTATCTATGGCTTTAAGAGTTAGGTCTTGAGAATTGTCATAATAATTAAGGTTTAAGGTATCGCTGTGATTATAACCCACCATATCCAAATTTATCATTGCCAAAACATCAATAGCCCATGTTTCTGCCATTTGATGAAGCCTGTAATTGCTACCCACAAAATTCAATTCCTCACCAGCATAAAATTCTATCCTTAAATTATACTCTGAGCTGATATTGCTTTGCTGCCAAAGGCGAGCCAACTCCAACAAAGTAGCCACACCCGAAGCATTGTCGTCCGCTCCCGGAGCAAAGTGTTCGTAATCAAAGAAATTCTCTTCCCTATTGGAAATACAATCATAGTGCGAAGCAAGAAACAGGCTTTTATCCTTTGCGTTGTTCTTGCCTTTTTTGAGGCAAAGTACATTATAAGCCCAACCACTATTCATAGGCACACTTGTCAAAATATAAAGGTCTTGCACATAAAAAGAATCTACCTCTACCTCAAAACCATAAGCTTGCATCCTATCTTTTAAATAAAAAGCTACCTGCCTTTGATAATCAGAAAAAAAGAAACGCGAAGGAAAACTTTCCAAAACCTCAACATTGTACTTTATGGAATCAGCACTTATATTACTAATAATATTTTGCAAAATAGAGTTTTGTGCCTTTAATCCAAAGGCAAAAAAAAACAAAAATACTGCTATAAGCCTAATATATTTCATTTTACATCTTCCCCGCTTTTATTTTACAGGTCTCTCTCTATTTTTCTTTTACGGCTTTGATTTTGATAAGTTACAAAACTCTCCACTCTGCTCCTTCTTTGGAGTCTTTTATTTCAATACCTACTGTTTTAAGAGCATCGCGTATTTTGTCCGAAGTGGCATAATCTTTTTGTTCTCTCGATGTTTTTCTCATTTCAAGTATCAAAGACATTAAACCCTCTATTACCTTGCTATCAGAGGAAGAATTGTCCTCCTTTAAGCCCAAAACCTCATTGCAAATAGTATTGAAATTATCTTGCAAATATTGTTTGTCCTCTTTGCTTATGGTTGCTTTCTTGTCTGCAACGCTGTTGATATGTTTGCAAAGTTCAAACAAATTTGCAATACAAATCGGAGTATTAAAATCGTCAAGCAAAGCATCTATGGCATTTTCCATTATCTTCTTTAAATCAAAAGAAGTGTCCTTGCTCTCGGGCAAAGAAGAGATTTTCTTTTTTGCCTCTATCAAACGAGCAAACCCCTTCTCAGAAGCAATCAAAGCCTCGTTGGAAAAATCCAAAGTACTGCGATAATGAGCCATAAGCATAAAAAACCTTATGGTCATAGGAGAGTAGGCTTTTTGTAAAAGATGGTGCTGACCAGAAAACATTTCGCTTATTGTAATAAAATTGTTGTAGGACTTGCCCATCTTTCTACCCTCTATGGTTATCATATTGTTGTGTAACCAATACTTGGCGGGCAGTTTGCCAAAAGCTCCTACACTTTGAGCAATTTCACAATCATGGTGAGGAAACAACAAGTCCATACCTCCTCCATGTATATCAAACTCTTCTCCCAAATATTTCTTACCCATGGCTGTACATTCCAAGTGCCAGCCCGGAAAACCCATTGACCAAGGACTCGGCCATTTCATTATGTGTTCCTTAGGTGCTTTTTTCCAAAGAGCAAAATCAAAAGGATTGTGTTTTTCTTGTTGTCCAGCAAGTTCTCGAGAATTGTCCTTTGTATCTTCCAAAGTTCTATGAGAAAGCAGTCCGTATTTCTTAACAGTATTGTCATATTTCTCTACATCAAAATAAACGCTACCTTCACTAACATAAGCCAAACCCTTGTCCAACAATGTTTTTACTATTTCTATTTGTTCTATTATATGACCTGAGGCAATAGGCATTAGGTTGGGACGCAAACAATTAAGACTATCCACAGCCCAAAGATATTTTGCCTCATAGTATTGAGCAACATCCTGAGGTTCTTTATTTTCTGCAAGGGCTTTCTTTTCCACCTTATCATCACCCTCATCAGCATCGTTTAAAAGATGTCCTACATCGGTAAAATTTCTAACGTACCTAACATTGTAACCAGCATATTTCAACACCCTATAAACTATATCAAAAGTTATGGCACTGCGAGCATGTCCAAGATGTGCCTCACCATAGACAGTAGGTCCGCAAACATACATTCCAACTCTTTGCTCACTCAAAGGACGAAAACCCTCTTTCATTCCACTGAGTGTATTGTATATTCTAACTGAAAGTTTTTTATTTGCTTCCATAAAAAAAAACTAATTTATTTTCAATCTATTACTCACTATTCTTATCGTTACAGTACCTATTAAAATCACTATAAGCACTATTCTTATTATATCCCAAAACAAAACTTTTATAGGAAAAGCATCTACAACAAAACTACTGCCCGAGAGTTTTATTATTCCAAAATTCTGTTGTAAAAAACAAATTATCAAACCCAATATCACTCCCACAACACAACCCACTACGTTTATAGTCATACCATAATAAAAATAGATTTTTTGCAAATCTCTTTTTGTACAACCTAAGGCCCTAAGAATATGATTCATTCTTTGTTTTTGAATGTAAAGTATTATCAAAGAAGAAAGTATATTAATGGTTGCTATAAAAAGAATGAAAGACAATATAACATAAACAGCAAATTTCTCACTCTTTGCTATACGAAAATATAAGGCTTGTTGTTCCAAAAGAGTTTTTGCCTCTATGTTATTTGCTTTCTCTAATATTTTTTTTCTACTCTGTACATAATTTTGTTTATCTATGTTTGGCTTAGGAATATCATACAAAGCCGTTACTTCCTTAGAACTATATCCCAGCAACTCTCTTGCTTTATCTATATTTATGAAAACATAACCGTTATCCAATTCGGAACTTGTTTGATAACAACCAGCATATCTTACCACACAATACTGCAACATATCCTCCACTATGGTTGCCTCTTGATTATCGGTTTGTGGTACAGTGATTTTGAGAGTTAAACCCATTTTTTCCGCACCACTATGCAACCCCAGATCAAATGCCAAACCAACTCCCAAAATACAAACATCAGTATCTAAAGAAAATAATTTCGTTTTATCAAAAAATAACAAACTATCATTCAAAGCATTGTATTTAAAATATTCGTTAGTCGTACCTATTAGTTTTACTATTCTTTGATTTGGTCCAAAACTTACCATTGCGGTTTGCTCTACTATAGGCACAAGAGCAAGATTATTTTCTTGAGTAGCAGAATTTTTAAGTATTTCTAATGTCTTGCCCTGTGAGAATGTCTTGCCCTGTGAGGCTTGTATAAGTAAAGGCGGGTTTTCCCTTTCCATCATAACCTCAGCAATAGAGATAAAACCATTGAAAACACTCAAAACAACCAACAAAGCAAGACTCCCCACAGCAATACCTATCAAAGAAATCAAAGAAATGGTATGTACTATTCCCCTATTCTTCTTTGAAAAGCACAACCTGTGAACTATAAAAAAAAGATTTTTCAATTTCATTGCCTTATCGGTAATAATAGCAAAGCGTTATTTTTTTAGAAGCTCATCTATTCTTTTGGCATATTCCAAAGTATCATCTAAGAAAAAGGTTAAATCAGGAATGATTCTCAATTGATGTCTTTCTCTTTGAGCCAAAATCATACGCAAATAATCTTTTTTCTCTTTGATTATCTGTAATAAGGCTATTTCTTTTGCTTGTGGATTTTCTTTTCCTTTGGTTATTTCTATAGGACAATTGGCAGGTACAAAAATACTTACATATATTCTTGCAAGCGAAAGGTCGGAGGTTACATTGACTTTTGTAACCGTTATCATTGAAGAAAAAAACTCTTCTTTTGCACTCTCTCTAAAAATTTCAGACAAATCCTTTTGTATAAGTCTGTTTATCTTTTCCATTCTTCTGTTTTCCATATTGCAAAAATACAAAAAAAACTATGATTGTGATTTTAAAATACTATTCTTTAAACAAATCTTTATCAAAAAATCATATAAAGCAGATGTTTTTTTCTATGGTGCCATGCCTAAATTATTAAAACAAAAAACGAGGTTGTTTTATTATTTACAACCTCGTTTATACAGATATTTTTAATTTTTTTTAAATACCAAAAGCACAACCTAAGGTCAAAGACAAAGAACCGAGTTTGTTAAATGGATAGTTAGAATCTTTCTTTTCTGAGCCAAAATATTTTGTTGTCCCAGTGTCAAAAGAATGTCTATAAAGACAACTCAACTTCACAATATTTTTATTTGTTTTCAATAAATTAAATGTTACACCAACTGGAATAAATAGATTATAATTTTGGTCTATGGATTCGTTAAGGGGTTTTACCTCGTTTATTTCTTTT
>CAZVEO010000012.1:0-34008 GCA_964626385.1 uncultured Bacteroidaceae bacterium | reverse complement strand
GACGAATCTTCGTTTCGAGAAATCGAAACGAAGATTCGTTTTTATTGATTATCAAGTAGTTATAAAGGTAAAAATCGTTAATTTTGAGGTAGGTATCTTTTTCTCTTACAAAGTTACGAACATTTTTTGACCTGACCAAACGCGTGCACACTTTTTTTTTGTAACTTATTGATTTCCAGTAAACCGATTTTGCGCCAACAGGGTGCTTTTTATAGGGTAAAGCCATTACTTTTTATAGGTTAGCATAGACGCAAAGCTTTAGCCTCAGGCTTTTTTATAGACGCAAAGCGTATTACTTTTTTTAAGGCTTTGCCCTAATAAGACACCCTGTGGGTGCAGGCTCAGCCTGTAACCTATCAAAAAAAATACAGAATATATATTTTTTGCATAAAAATTTGGTAGATACTAATATTTTGTTATAAATTTGCAAAAAGTATGTTTTACATCGTTATGAGCATAAAATTACATACATATACAACAAATCTTTTCCTAAACATAAAGAAAAGAGATTGTTTTGCTCTGTAAATTAAGCAGTGGGATTGTTGTATTCTACTGTATTTCAGTATATAAAACATTTTTTCGTTAATTATTAATCATAAAAAAATAATTTTTATCATGGAATTACCATTTGCAGAAAGTTGGAAAATTAAAATGGTGGAGCCTTTGAAGAAATCCACAAGAGAACAAAGAGAACAATGGCTTAAAGAAGCTCATTACAACGTTTTTCAATTGAAAAGCGAACAAGTTTATATTGACCTTTTGACTGATTCTGGTACCGGAGCAATGTCTCAAGAGCAATGGGCAGCAATGATGTTAGGAGATGAGTCTTATGCTGGTGCAACATCTTTTTACAAATTTGAAAGTGCAGTAAAGAGAATATTCGGATTGGATTATGTTATTCCTACCCATCAAGGTCGTGCAGCAGAAAACGTTTTATTCTCTTATCTCGTAAAAGAGGGTAATGTTATTCCGGGAAATGCTCATTTTGACACCACAAAAGGACACATAGAATCTCGTCATGCTTTTGCTATAGATGTAACTATACCTGAGGCTAACGACACACAACTTGAACTTCCTTTCAAAGGAAATGTATCAATAGAGTTATTGAAAAAAGTTTTGGAAGAAAATAAAGGAAACGTGCCTTTTATGGTACTTACTGTTACCAATAACACAAAAGGCGGTCAGCCTGTAAGTATGCAAAACATAAAGGAAACTTGTGAGGTTTGCCACTCTTATAGTGTCCCTGTAATTATGGACTCTGCTCGTTTTGCTGAAAATGCTTATTTTATCAAAACAAGAGAAGAAGGCTATAAGGACAAAACAATAAAAGAGATTGTTAGAGAAATGTATTCCTATGTTGATGCTGCCACAATGTCTTGCAAAAAAGACGCAATCGTAAATATGGGCGGTTTCATAGCAATGCGTAGCCAAGAATGGTACGAAGGGTGTAAATTGTACTGCATTCCTTTTGAGGGTTATGTAACATACGGAGGTTTGAATGGTAGAGACCTTAATGCTATTGCTGTAGGTTTGGATGAAAATACAGAGTTTGATATGCTTGAGACTCGTATCAAACAAGTAGAATACCTTGCAAAAAAACTTGACGAATATGGCATACCATATCAAAGACCTGCTGGCGGACACGCTATATTTGTAGATGCTGATAAAGTTTTGGACCAAATACCAAAAGAGGAATTTCCGGGACAAACACTTACTTGCGAGCTTTATTTAGAGGCTGGTATTCGTGCTTGTGAAATAGGTTATATGCTTGCAGATAGGGACCCTGTAACAAGAGAAAATCGTTTTGGTGGTTTGGACTTGCTTAGACTTTGCATACCAAGGAGAGTTTATACAAACAATCATATGGATGTTATTGCCGCAGCTTTGAAAAATGTTTATGACAGAAGACACGAAGTAAAACGCGGAGTTGCTATAGAATGGGAAGCACCTTTGATGCGTCACTTTACAGTTAAACTTAAACGTTTGGGATAATTCTTTTTTATAATTATATTTTTAGGGAGTTTTTTCTAATTAGAAAAACTCCCTAAATTCTATTCATTTAACTTACTTTGCCTTTAGTTCTTAATAATGAAATTCAAAAATATTTTTCACCAAGAATAATGTATCAAAAATATGCTATTTACAAAATATTATAACAATAAAAACGGAAAGATTTTCACCTTTACGTTCATAGGTATATTTTTTATATTACTTCTTGTCTTTTATAATAGGCTTGCCAATTTTCCGCCTCCAATGACAGTAAAATGACATAAACATACCAACAATCCAATACATAAAAAAATGTTTTATGCACCAAATCTCACCATGTTCTAAGAAAACAGATGCAAGAGAATTTACAAGCAAACAAAATAATGTAATAACTATTGACCAAAATGTGAAATAAGCATAGTCGTGAGTATTCAAATAATTAAAAAATCTCTTCCACATATCACAACATTATTTTTACTATATAATATATTGCAAAATTATTAATATTTTTTACACTATGAATTAATTTCCCATAAATATTTTTAATAAAAATCATAATAAACACACTCTTAGTGTAAAAATTATCTTTTTTGTATAAAATTATCATAACTCTCCACATTTTGTGTAAAGTATATTTTATACACTTGTAACCCAGCTTTATTCTTATAATTCATTTTTTGAACACATACGCTATCAAAACCAAATTCATCTAAATCTTGCATAGTTACTATACTATGTGGTTTTTTATGCAGAATTTTTCTTAATAACCAATTACCTAACTCCCTATTTGGATTAGACATAAGCCCCTTAGCGCCGTCTTGACACATCTTTGCAGATAATTTTGTTCCATCAGGTAGTAGCAATTCAAAAGTAACATCTCTTGATGGGAAAAAATTTGGATAATATTTATGTATATATGCAGGTACAGGAATATATAACTCATCTTCATGACGCGGTCTACCACTTGCATTCCACTGATTAAGACCAGATTTTAAAGGAACTTCGTGATTTCTTAATGAATACAAGGGAAGTACAACATAATCTATACCTTTTGTAAGTATCTTATCATTAGAATTTAATTGTTTAAAAAACTTTTCCAATAATTATAATGGATTTTTCAATATTTCTATTTTTACATCCTTATATACATCAGAAACAATAAAGCGTTGCATTAATACACTTTTACTTTTATTGAATATATATTCATTTGTTTCATCATTAAAAGAAATAGATGTTTCATTATCCTTTTTTATATGAATATTCTCAATGTTTATTTTATCATAAGGAGTGTTAAATATTCTTAAATTACCTTCTTGCCTTCCTATTATATGATACTGTGAATAATTAATGTTGTATATATTATTTGCAAATTCTATTCTTTTATTTCTAAATTCAGCTATCTTTTTTGCAAGATTTATCCCTTGTAACTGATTTAGTTGTGGCTTGAGTTTATTGAATTCTGCTATTTTTTCATTAGAATTTCCTGAACTTAAAATAAACGTTTTTATACCTATACCCAAAGAACCAAGTCTTGCGTCATAGGAAGTGCAATCCCTCGCATAATTTATCGCATTAAAATACCTACAAAAAATATTTTCTGCCAATCTATAATCTAAATAGGGAACTCTATTATCAGAAAACAAACCCGATAAACTTCCCATTATAGATAGCATATCAAAATATTCTTGGTTATAACACCAAGTTTTTAAGAAATTATCTCTGTTATATTCTTGCATACTTTTTTAATTAATGGCACGACAACAGAATTACCCGCTTGTTTATATTTTGCACTATTTGGAATATCGTCTGGAAAAACAAAATCTTTTGGAAAACCTTGAAAATTCAAACATTCTCGCGGTGATAATTTTCTAATTCCTTCATCTGTCAAAATCAATGGTACATTATGCCCACCTGTTCCCATATTAGCTGTAAGTGTTGGACAGACACCATTCTTATTCTCTCTAACATAATGTCTTCTCCATTGATACACAGTATCTTTAGATATAATATCTTTTTTTAATTGTTCATAATGCAACATTTTATCTGTATAGAAAAGTTTCTCATCCTTAATACTATAATCTATACAATCATGAATAGTTATTGTCAATGGTTGTTGTTGTGGAAAAGAAAAATCACTATAATTTTTTACCTGTTTTTTATCAAAACAAATAATAAATATACGTTCTCTATTCTGAGGTATATTAGCGTACTCCATAGAATTGCATATTTTATAAAATACACTGTAATTTAAGTTAGTTAAAGTTTCATAAATTACTTTAAAAGTATTACCACTATCGTGTGTATAAAGATTTTTAACATTTTCCAAAAATACACTTTTGGGTCTCCATCTTTTTATAATCTCTACAACATCAAAAAACAATGTTCCCCTCGTATCTTCAAATCCCTTTCTATAGCCAGCTATAGAGAAAGCTTGACAAGGAAAACCTGCACATAAAACATCGAAATTAAGTGGTATTAATGATTTTGTTTCCTCTTTTGTTATATCCCCATAAGGATACTCACCAAAGTTGATATAATAAGTTTTTCGTGCATTATCATCTATTTCAGAAGAAAACACACATTTTCCTCCTAAACTTTGCATAGCAATACGAAAACCGCCTATACCGGCAAATAAATCCACAAAAGTAAATTTTGTTTTAACCGATGGTACAATAAGTTCCTCTTTTTCGTAACTCTTATGCATAAATTATATTATCCTTTTCATTACAAAATTAAAAAAAAACTTCAATTACCAACTTTAATAATCCAATTAGTAAATATAAAAATAAAAAAGAGTGAGAACTCTTTATTTCCCACTCTTTTTATTGAAACGTACAAAATTATATTTTACAAAACATTTACTGCTTCTATCAATTCCTTTCCTTTTGCTACTGCATCAAGGTTGGTAGGAATAAGTTTGTGATGACGCTCAGGTAAAGAGTGTTTCAAACCTTCTTCTATGTATTGCTCGGTAACAACAGGCTTGATTTTCAGAAAACCTCCTAATACCATCATATTGAACACCTTTGCCATACCCATCTCAGCACTCTTTTCTGTTGCAGGAATCTTGTAAACATTGATATCCTTACGTGTAGGTGCTTTGGTAATACCATTAGGGTCATAAATCAAAAGACCACCAGGCTTTACAGCACTCTCAAACTTATCCAAAGATTGTTGGTTAAGAATGATGGCGGTATCAAATTGACTTATTATAGGAGAAGATATTCTCTCATCTGAAATGATAACGGAAACATTGGCTGTTCCTCCTCTCATTTCTGGTCCATAACTTGGCATCCAACTAACTTCCTTGCCTTGCATTGCACCAGAGTAAGCAAGTATTTTACCCATAGATAAAACTCCTTGTCCTCCGAAACCTGCTATAATTATTTCTTCTGTCATTGTAGTAATTTTTTTTAATGGGTTAATACTTTATTTTACAGGAATCAACTCTCTGACAACTTTGCTGTCTTCTGGGTTATATTCTCTAACAATCTTACCTTCTTTTTTGATATCTCCTAAAACATATTTAGGGAACATATTCTTACGCATCCATTCGTTAGAAGCCACAGGAGTCATTTTCCAACCAGAGTTACAAGTAGAAACAAACTCAACAAACTGAGTACCTCTTTTTGCTGCTTGATTTTCGAAGGCTTTTCTAACAGCGACTTTTGCTTTTCTAACATCTGCAGGAGTGGAAGCACTCTGACGTGTAACAAAATCCGTACCCGGAAGTTGTGCAACCAATTCTGTTATTTGCAAAGGCCAACCATTCAAATCTACTCTACGACCATATGGAGTGGTAGCAGATTTCATACCTACCATTGTAGTAGGAGCCATTTGACCTCCTGTCATACCATAGATAGCATTATTAACAAAGAATATGATAATATTCTCTCCACGGTTACATGCATGAATAGTTTCCGCTGTACCTATAGCAGCCAAGTCACCATCTCCTTGATATGTAAATGTATGATGATTAGGATGAAGTCGCTGAATAGCTGAAGCCAAAGCAGGAGCTCTACCATGAGCAGCCTCAACGAAATCTACATTAAAATAATTGTAGGCTAAAACTGAACAACCAACAGGAGCAATACCTATTGTTGTTTCTTGTATGCCCATCTCATCTATTACCTCTGCTATTATTCTGTGAATGGTTCCGTGAGGACATCCAGGGCAATAGTGCATAACGGCATCGGTAAGAACGCTTGTTTTTTTATAAACAATATTTTCCGGTTTTATTACTTCTTCGTTAAACATAATCTTAGCCTTTAATTAATTTGTTTTCCAATGCTTCTACTACTTCGTGTGGGGTAGGAATTATACCACCATAACGACCAAAATATTCTACAGGACATTTAAACTCAGAAGCAAGTTTAACGTCTTGTACCATCTGACCTGCTGACATCTCAACAGAAAGCATTCCTTTTACTCGCTGAGCCAAAGCCTTGATAGGTCTGGTTGGGAATGGGAATAAGGTAATAGGGCGTAAAAGACCAACCTTAATGCCTTTTTCTCTTGCAAGTTGAAGCGCTTTGTGTGCTATACGTGCGCAAGAGCCGTAAGCAACAAATATATATTCTGCATCCTCGCACATTATTTCTTCATACAAAGTATCATTCTCTTCCATAGCACGATATTTCGCTTGGAAACGATGATTGTTTTGCTCTTGCTTTGCAGAATCAAGTTCCAATGAAGTTACTATATTGTGGTCTCTTGTTGCAGGTTTGCCAAATGTTGCCCAAGGAGCCTTTTCAGCAACTTCCTCAGCAGTCCAACGAGGAATATAATCACCTACATAAACTTTTTCCATTACTTGACCTATAGCTCCATCGGAAAGAATCATAACTGGGTTTCTGTATTTGAATGCTATATCCCAAGCCTTAAATACAAAGTCATACATCTCTTGAACGCTTGCAGGTGCAAGAGTATAAAGTTGATAATCTCCGTGACCACCGCCCTTTGTTGTTTGGAAATAATCTGCTTGCGAAGGTTGAATAGTACCCAAACCAGGACCACCACGCATAACATTTACCAACAAACAAGGAAGTTCTGCTCCAGCAAGATAGGTTACTCCCTCTTGCATAAGAGACATACCAGGTGAAGAAGAAGAGGTCATAACTTTTTTGCCTGTTGCCGCACCACCATATACCATATTGATAGATGCAACTTCACTTTCGGCCTGTAAAACTACCATACCTGTTTTCTCCCAAGGCATTTCTGCCATAAGATGCTCCATAACTTCGGATTGTGGGGTTATTGGGTATCCGAAATAGCCGTCACAACCGGAACGAATCGCTGCTTCTGCAATCGCTTCGTTACCTTTCATTAATTTTAACTCTTTTGCCATTTCTCTTTATAGTTTTTAGTTAGACCTTCGCTTTGTAAACCGTTATTACACCATCTGGGCAAACCATACCGCAAGAAGCACAGCCGATACAATCGCCGTTTATCATTTCAGCATAGTTATAACCCTTTATGTTTACATTCTTTGATAAAGCAATTACCTGTTTAGGGCAAACACTGACGCAAACGCCACAGCCCTTACACTTGTCTTTATCAACTACAATTGCTCCTTTTATTGCCATTGCTTTATTGTTTTAAGTGGGTTAATACTTTACTCGTATAATTTTAAGTTGCAAATTTAGATTATTTTTTTTGACTAACAAAAAAAATAAATATTTATTTAAAAAATTACCTACCCTCTCTATGTCAGTTTAATTCTACTATGGTTATGCCTTCACCACCAAACTCTATTCTTTCTGCATAAAAACTTTTTACCCCAGGTTGCTGTTTGAGAAAATCTCTTATCATTGTTTTAAGAATACCATCACCTTTTCCGTGCAGTATTTTTATTTGTCTTTCTCCCAACAAACGAGCAGTATCTAACATTTGAGCAACTTTTTTAATTGCATCTTCCGTCCGTTCTCCTCTTAAGTCTATTTGAGGGGAATACTTTGCTCGCAGCTCATTAATTCTATTCATTATTGGGTTAGAAACAAAGATATTAGCATTCTTTTTATTATTTGCTTTTTGTTTTAAATAGTTTTGTTTATCTATTTTTTTGACTTTATCCAAGGATGTTCTTATACTCATTACTCCACTTATCAACTCTACCTTATTTTTATTTACATTTTTGACCTCCATCACCAATTGTTCCGAACCAAACAACACATAATCACCTACTTGTATAGGAGTGTTGACAAGTTTTAAATGAGAGTCTTTTTGTAAAATTGTATCGTCTTTATAGGCTATATCAATGTTTGGTGCATTGCTTTCTTCTTTTTGTATATCCTTAGTTATTTGAGAAATATTTTGTTTTATATCGTCTTTTAATTGCTTTACTTTTTCTTTCTCTGCTTGAGAGGTTTTTATTGCTTCAATAGTTTTTTCTATTTTGCTATTGGCATTTAGAAGTATTTCCTTTGCTTCTTGCCTTGCTTGATTTAGAATATTTTTTTTGTTATAAGATAATTGCTCCTCCAAATGTCTATATTTCTGAACTATTTTATACAATTCTTCATCATAGGCTTTCATTTTCTGGTTTTCTTGTTGCAAAGCAAGTTTTTCAACTTCTATCTGTTGCAATTCCTTTTCAAAACTAACTTGAGAAGAACCAACCTTTTGTTTTGCGTTTTCTATAATAGTCTTTGGCAGACCAATTCTTTGAGCTATTTCAAAAGCAAAACTACTCCCCGGAGTACCTATGGAGAGAATAAAAAGTGGTAACATTTTTTCCGAATCGTAAAGCATTGCTCCGTTAATTATGGATTTGTGTTTCAAGGCAAGTCTCTTCAAATTGGAGTAGTGTGTTGTAACAACTCCCCAAGATTTTACTTCGTCCAAGTATTCCAAAACACTTTCCGCTATTGCTCCTCCTATACTCGGATCTGTTCCCGCCCCCAACTCATCTATAAGAAAAAGAGTATCTTTATCTGCTTGTTCACAAATCTCTTTCATCTGTAATAAATGAGATGAATAGGTACTGAGGTCGTTTTCTATGCTTTGAGAATCTCCTATGGAAACAAAAATATTATAAAAAATACCCGCTTCAGAAGTTTCTTTCATAGGTACAAGCAATCCACATTGAAGCATATATTGCAAGAGTGCAACGCTTTTCAAACACACAGACTTGCCTCCAGCATTTGGACCAGATATAATCAATATTCTTTGTTCCTTATTCAAGGAAATCCTCAAAGGAACTATATTTTTCTGCTTTTTTCTAAGCGAAGATTCCAACAAAGGGTGTCGTGCTTCAAACCAATTCAAAACAGGAAAAGGTTTCAAATCTGGCTTGCTTGCCCTAATACTGATAGCATAAAGAGACTTTGCTCTAATAAAATCTATCCTTATAAGAAATTCGTAACAAGACAAAATTCCTTCCAAATTTTCCCTAAGCAAATCAGAAAAAGCCAACAATATTCTATGTATCTCCCTTTGTTCTTCCAAAAACAATTCTTTTGCCTCAAAATTCAACTCCACTATTTCCTCAGGCTCTATATAAAAGGTTTGTCCTGTCTGTGAAGTATCATGTAGAATGCCTTTCATTTGTTTTTTATAGGAAGATTTAACAGGAATAACCAAAGAATTGTTGCGTATGGTAACATCTTCGTCCAAAGCAGTCCAACCATTATTTTTAGAAAAAGAAAGAAGCGTTTGTATCTTGCGAGAGATTTGAGTTTGGCATTTTTGTTGTTTTTGTCTTATTTCTCTAAGTACGGGAGAACAACTTTCTTTTATTTCTCCATCTGTGTCCATAATACGCAAACATTCTTTGAGAACATCTTCATTGAAAATTACTTTTTCATATATCTTTCCCAAAGCGGACTCTTGTCCTTCCTGTTTGTCCTCTTTTGAGAAAAAATCCAACATTGCTTTTATTGTAGAAAAGGAGAGCAAAAAATATTTCATATCCTCTTGACTTATACAAGTGCCTGCAATTCTAAGAGGTATCAATGACGTTCTACAATCAAAATAATCTTCGCTTGGAAAATCCTTAACACCGAGCAAAAACCCTCTCATTTCATAACACTCCTGCAACAGAGTTTTTATATCTTCATGGTTGTTAAGGAAAGTTATTTTTTCAACCAATTCCTTTGCAGAAGAGGTTTTACAATTTTTTTTTATTTCTTGTTTTATTTCATCAAATCCTATGGTCTTTTCTTCTATCATTATCCTATTTCCTTGGTTAAGGCTTTAATAAACTTCCATTTGTTAAAAAACTCTTTTGCTATTATTCTCAAAAATGTATAGACAGGTATAGCCAACACCATTCCCCATACACCGCCTATTCTTCCTGCCATCAAAATTATAAGAAATATCTCTAAAGGACGAGCCTTTACACTTTTTGAATAAATAAAGGGTTGCAAAAGAAAATCATCTATCAATTTAACTACTGCAAATATAATAATATACAATGTTATCAAAGGAAAAATATCTCCATTTGGGTTCTGAGCCAAAAAACCGGTAATAAGTATCATAAGCCCCAAGCCTCCGCCTATAAGTACTCCTATATAAGGCAAAATAACCATAACTCCACACACTCCAGCTATAAGAAAAGCATTATTAAACCCTGCCAAATAAAACCCCAAACTCAAAAGTGTTATCATTATAAGTATTTCACAAAAAACACCTATAAAATATCTTGAAATTAAAAGTCGAGTATTGTTTATTATATTATGTACTTCCGAAATATATTTATCAGGAGTTACATTATCCATAAATCTCATAACAATATGGCTATCCTTTAAAAAGAAAAATGTTATAAACATAGTAACTAACACACCCATAATAAGTTTTGAAGCCAAAGCCAAAATATTGTTTGCCAAAGAAGGAAGTTTAAAACTATTGAGTATTGCCATAATTTTTCCACTTATAAAGGTTTCAAGGCTAAGATTTTCGGGCATAACATTATATTTATCTAACATTTGCTCAATATTTTTTATGTGTACAGAATAGTATTGAGATACTTTTTGCATATCTATATCAGCAAAGTTCATAGCCTGAGATATTATTAAAGGTACTAACAAATAAACTACCAATGCAATTATTCCCGTTTCCGCTATCAAGGTCAAGCCGGAGCAAAGACTTTTACTCAAATAATACTTACCTATCTTGATTTTTTCCAAGAAACTCATTATTGGTCTGCCTACCAAAGAAAATATAATTGCCAAAAATATGCATACCACTATAAACTTAAAATACCACAAAAAGAAAACAACCAAGCCTACTGTAACAACGCCGACCACCCATTTAAGTACCGAAGGGAAAGTAAAACCATTTTCTTTTGCCATAACAACACAATTTTTCTCTAAAATTTAAAATAGTTTTTTATAATGAGAAATATTCTTTAAGCAAGACTACGAAAAAACGAATTATCATCTATTTTATGTATTACAATTTTTCATTTGTCATCTTCTTTGTTCCATTCAGCACAAGAAGAGGCTGTTTCATAAAGCACCATCTTATAAAGTTCTACATTTTGTGGCAAAAAAGATTCTATTTGTTGCTTGAAATGAAGCACCAGATTTTCGCACGTAGGCTGAAAATCTACTATATTTTTTTTTGTATCTATTTGCTTTATAAATTCTATAAAAGGAGAGTTTTTCTCTATCACAATACTATGGTCAAAAACATCCAAAATATTGTCTTTTACCATTTTTTTTAATTGAGTAAAGTCCATAACCATACCATAAGAGGAGGAACTTTTATCCCTTGAAGGCTCTCCTCTAAGCGTAACAAACAATTTATAACTATGTCCGTGTATATTTTTGCACGCACCATCATAATTATTGAGGCAATGACTCATTTCAAAATGAAACTCTTTGGTAATACGTATTTTCATACTGCAAAATTACTAAAAAACTATTAAAAATTTTATATAACATCAATAGTTTTCATACTTAAAAGGTGCTTTTATAAGGGTACGATATTACTTTTTATAAAGACTTTGTCCTTATCACCACACCCACTAAACACCTTACGATTTATGAGTTTCCATAAAAAAACAAAGACTCTTTCTGAGAAGAGAGTTCCTCATTTTTCTTTCTACACTGAGCCACATAGAGTGAAGACGGATAATCAATAATTATTCGTTGATAAAATTCTAAGGCTTTGGTTTTATCCCCGAAAATATTTTCATACATCTGAGCCAAAGACCATAAAGCATCATCAGCTACAATATCATAGGGATATTTCAATACCACCGCTTGCCACAAACTATCGGCTTGAGAATAGTGCTTTTGTGCATATTCTATTTGTCCTTTCTTGTAAAGCAATTCATCTAAAATACCATGACTTAGATAAGATGTTTCTATAATGGACAGTTGTTGCAAAGCCTCATCATATTTTTTTTGAAAGAAAAGGAAATCGGCTTTTGCAAAATAAGATAAAGCGTTATAAGAAGAGTCCTCGTCCATATTTTCTGTTATAAGCAAGGAATACTCCATTGCATCATTGGCTATGAGTTTTGAGGTAGAGGAACGTAAAGTAGAGAATTGCGACAACGCCCACTCAAAATCTCCCGTGTAATAAGAAAGCATTGCATTCTTAAACTTAGCAAGACTTCCTTCATGTTCGTTCTTCAAATCTTTACTTACTTGAGAATATTCCAAACTTGCCGCCCAAACATCTCCCTCCATAAGATAAATATCTCCTCTATCTATTTTTGCCAAAGCTCTTTGTTTAGTAGAAAGAGAAGGCATATTTATTATAATATCCAAAATATCTACTGCTTTCTGAGAAGAGTGTTTATAATAAGCAAGAAAGTTTGCATAATCCTGTAAAATAGAAGCACTAATATTATTGTTGCCAAGAATTTCTATGGCTTTGTTAAATTCCATATCCATAGCCTCCAACTCTTTAGTATTGTGAGAAGACTTTGTTTTAAAATAAGTATAAGAGCAATTTACTTTGTTTATGACACTTCTAGTATAGTAAGCGTTGTTGTCTGTATTATTGTTGATTATTATATCAAAAGTTTTTGAAGCAATATCATATTCTGCGTTGTTCATGGCTATTTCTCCAAAAGAAAACAATGTACCACCTTCATTATTGTCAAAACGAGAATCTATTGCTTTGGCTTGCAAAAAAGCTAAGTTATAATTTTTTTCCTTTATCAAAGTCCAAAGATATAGTCTGCAAAGTTGTTCATTCTTAGGGTTTTCTTTTACTTTTTCCAATAAAGTATTATGTAATTCATTTAAAAGTTTATTGTCTTTATCTGTACTCAACAAATTATTGATATTTATTTGTATAGTGTTAAGATACTGAGGTTGAGTCTCCAATAAAATCAAATATTCCTCTATAATTTGGCTTTCCATTCCTTGCATTTGCAAGATATAGCTTATTTCGTATGTATATTTATTTTTTTGTTTAAGCAAAAGTCTACCTTTTCTATAGGTTTTAAGAGCATAGTCATACAAATGATTGTTGCTAAAATAAGAAGCACAAGAAGAAATATCGCTGTTATTTGATGTTAGGTTATTTATGGCTTTGTTAAACATTTTATCTGCTTTAACGCTATCTTGTTTTTCATAATAAAACAAACCATAATCTATGTAGTAAATATAATTTGTTTTGTTTTTCTTTATAGCAAGTTTGATAAGTTTTTCCTGTTCTTTAGTCTTGTTTAAAGTTTTATAGACAAAGGACAAAGAATTATAATACTCTGCCTTGAAATTCTTGTTGATCAAATCTTCCAACAACTTGCAAGCATCCTCATATCTATCCGTATTTATGTAATGATTAGCAAGTTCATAGTTGGTTTTATCGGAGTTCTTTTGTGCCTGGCAACAAAACCAACTACAAGCAAGAAATAACAACAATATAAATAATCTTTTGAACATTGGCTATTTTAGTAAGAACGTTTATTGTTACCCTCATACCAGTTGATAAAAGCGGTATTTGCTACTTTATTACCTCCAAAAGTAGGATAGTTTCCACTAAAATACCAATCGCCAGTATGATTAGGACAAGCCTCGTGCAAATTTTCCAAAGAATTATAAACTACTTCTATTTCTGCTTTGCAATGTTTCGGAGTTATGAGTTCCGCTATTTTTTTTGAAATTTCCTCTGCAGTAAATGGCTTATAGATAGCCTTAACATGATTTTCTACCATCTCAATAGGAAGCGACTCTTGTTTTTTGCAAAGTCTATAGGTTTCGTCTATAATGTTTTGCATATCATTTTCTTTCAAAAGAGCAATAGTAGCATTGAAAGCAACCATATAACCCAAACGTGACATATCTATACCATAACAATCTGGGTAACGAATTTGAGGTGCAGACGAAGCCACAACTATTTTCTTTGGTCCCAATTTGTCCAATATTGAAAGTATGCTTTGTCTCAAAGTTGTACCCCTTACTATACTATCGTCTATTACCACAAGATTGTCTACACCATCTTTTATCTGTCCATAGGTTACATCATAAACATGAGCCACCATATCATCTCTTTCATTGTCTTGAGTTATAAAAGTACGCATTTTTACATCTTTTACAACAATATATTCTCTTCTAACTGTGGTAGAGAATATTTCGTCCAAATCTTCTTTTGTAGGTTTTTCTTTAAGAGATAAAATATTTTCTTTTCGTTGCTTGTCCAAGTAATCACTAAAAGCCTTTGCTAAACCCTGAAAAGCAACAGAAGCCGTATTTGGTATATAGGATATAACTGTATTTTTTATATCGTGATCTATGGCTCTAAGAATTTGAGGAAAAATCTTTTCTCCCAAAGCCTTTCTTTCTTCGTAAATATCTTTGTCTGTGCCTCGAGAAAAGTATATTCTTTCAAAAGAACATTCCTTGTATTTTGCAGGACTTTCCTTTATTCTTTCTTCACTTACAGTGCCATCTCTTTTAATTATTAAAGCACAACCTGGCGTTAACTCTTTAACCTCTTCTATTGGTACATCAAAAGTTGTCATTATAGCAGGACGTTCAGAAGCTACAACGACTATCTCATCATTTTTATACCAAAAACAAGGACGTATTCCATTCTCATCCCTTGCAGCAAAAGCATAACCATTACCTGTAAGTCCACACATTACATAACCGCCGTCAAAATGTTTTACCGATGAAGCCAAAACCTTTTGCAAATCCATCTCCTTAGAAATGTTTTCAGTTATTTGTATGTTTGATTCTTGATTTAACTTATGTTTTCTAAACAACTCTTCTACCTCTCTGTCCAAAAACTTGCCTATTTTTTCCAAAACAATGGCAGTATCCGATACATCCACCGGGTGTTGTCCAAGAGAAATAAGTTTATTAAGCATATCGTCTATATTGGTAAGATTGAAATTACCTGCAACTAACAAATCTCTTGTTTTCCAATTGTTTTTTCTATGAAAAGGATGTAAACTTGCTATAGAATTTCCACCAAAGGTCCCATAACGCAAATGTCCCATAAAAACCTCACCAAAGAACCTTGCGTTGTCTTTCAAAAACTTAATATCATTGACTTTTTGAGGCATCTCTTTCTCTATTTGTTTATAATCCTCAAAAACATTTTTGAAAATATCCGCTATGGCTTGTTTGTCATTACTTTTGAAAATATCAATATATTGTTTGCCAGGCTCTGTATCAAACTTTACAGAAGCAAAACCCGCTCCGTCTTGTCCACGGTTGTGTTGCTTTTCCATCAAAAGATACATACGATTCAAAGCCCAAGTATTACCATATTTCTCTTGATAATATTCCAAAGGTTTTAACAATCTCAGCATTGCTATGCCACACTCATGCTTTATACTGTCGCTCATATTTGTTTATGATATAGGTTGTTTATAATCAGTTGTAAAACAAGTTTTGCTATAACGTAACGCAGGTGCCTCCTGATGACGTTTCCATTCATTAATTTTCACAAGATGAATAACGCGTTGAACAAGTTTCTCATCATACCCCCTTTTTAGCAATTGCGAATAGTCCAACTTATCATCTATATAGTCTTTTAAAACTTCGTCCAAAACATCATATTCAGGCAAAGAATCAGAATCTTTTTGATTAAATCTCAGTTCTGCTGAAGGCGGTTTGATTATGGAGTTATTAGGTATAATTTCTTTTTCTCTATTTATCCAACGAGCAAGTTTATAAACATCTGTTTTATACAAATCTCCCAAAACAGACATTGCACCAGAGTCATCTCCATAAAGTGTCCCATAACCAACAGCACTTTCACTTTTGTTGCTTGTATTCAACATTGCCGCCCCTATTTTATTACATATAGCCATAATTATCATACAACGGGTTCTTGCCTGCAAATTTTCTTCTGCCGTATTAGGCTTTGTACCTTCAAAGACGGGCTGCATTGTTTTTAAACTTGCCTCAAAAATATCTTCTATAGAAAGAGTTAAATAATTTATTCCTAATTTTTCAGCCGAAAGTTTAGCATCCTTTATACTATGGTCAGAAGAGTATTTGCTTGGCATCAACACTCCCATTACATTCTCTTTTCCTAAAGCTACTACACCAAAAACCACTGCCACCGCCGAATCTATTCCTCCAGAAAGACCTATAACAGCTTTATGTATATTATTCTTGTGAAAATAATCTTTCAATCCCAAAACACCTGCCCTAAAAATCTTCTCCTCATAACAAAGTGGTGCAAAAGTTTTAGATTTTATATTTTCCAAATCTACAAAAATATTACCCTCTTCAAACATAGGTAGTTTTTCGCAAATTTCTCCTCTTTCATTCATTATAAAACTTCCACCATCAAAAATAAAACTACCCTCTCCTCCTATACGATTAACATAGATTATTTTTGTATTTATTTGCCTTGCATAAAAAGAAAGCGTTTTTATAATCTCTTCCTTATCATCTTTATCAAATAATTCTGAAGAACAAAGTATTACGACATCGGTTTTTATTTTCTTTTTAACAAAATTTTCAAAATCATCAACAAAACCAAAGGCTAAAGTCTTATCCTCGTATTTTACCACTTCTATGCCGTTACCTATAGAAAAATGAGTATCAAATCTTCCCAAATTTCTCTTTGTAGCAAGACCAACCACCTCACCTTTGTTTATAAACACCAAAGCGTTATATTTTGTATTTTCTTCTCCTTTGGCTATAGTACCGACAATGAAACTCTTTTTTGTTTGCAACAATCTTTCACCACAAAGAGAAGTTTCTTTGTAAATATCGGTATATAACGTAGCATCATAAAGTGGCGAGCCACAAAGTGAAAGTTCTGAAAAAACATTTATGACCTCATCATTACTCTCCTTTAATACCTTTTCTATCTGTAAAGTATTGTATTGGTAATCCTTTGTCTTATAATTAAATTGATGGATACTTACTCTCATTTCCTTAGAAGTTTCATAATGCAAAGATAATATTATTTTCTTTTATAAGATAAATTCAATCTTAACAAATTTTAATTACAATGAATTAGAATAGATTATTCAAAGTAAACATAAATAAGGGACAAAGCCTTAAAAAAAACACATGCAGTTGCAATTCACGTGTCTTATAAAACAGGTTGCAGGTATGCTTACATAAAATAATCTATAACAACCTATCAAAATTTATTACAACTTATGCTAACTTTATGCATACTTAATTGCAACTTATTTTGAACTATCAAGATTTGTTAAAAAATGGGTAAAAAAATTTTTTCGGGAAATCGCGTAAATACCTATTTAAAATCAAAAAATAAGGGTGCCACTACTGATTATCAATCACTTAACCTTTTTCGAAGGGTCAAAAATGGGCATTTTTCTTGATTTTCAGCGTTTTCGAAGGGTTTTTTGAAGAAAAATTTTTTCAAATCGGGATTTTACAAAAATGAATCTTCGTTTTATTTCGACGAATCTTCGTTTCGAGAAATTGAAACGAAGATTCGTTTTTATTGATTATCAGGTAGTTACAAGGGCAAAAGTCGTTAATTTTGTGGTAGGATTATTTTTCTCTTACAAAGTTACGAAGAATTTTTGACCTGACCAAACGCGTGCACACTTTTTATTTGTAACTTATTGATAATCAGTAAACCGATTTTGCACCCACAGGGTGCACCCGCAGGGTGTTCTATAAGGGCAAAGCCGTTACTTTTTTATTCTTTCTTACACCGAGTTAGCGTTAATATACAAAGATTAAGTGTTTTTGTTGTAATTTTGCAACAAAGGGAGTAAAAAATAAAATCTATATGTTTGATAAAAATACCAAAATATACATAGCAGGACACAAAGGCTTGGTAGGGTCGGCTATTTGGAAAAATTTGAGGCAAAGAGGTTATCATAATCTGATAGGCAAAACACACAAGGAATTAGACCTAATGGATAGGCAAAAGGTGAAAGAATTTTTTGGTGAACAAAAGCCTGAAATAGTGGTATTGGCAGCCGCACACGTAGGAGGTATTATGGCAAACTCTCTTTATAGAGCAGATTTTATTTATAACAATTTACAAATACAACAAAATATCATTGGCGAAAGTTTTAGCCATAAAGTAAAAAAACTTTTATTTCTTGGTAGTACTTGTATTTATCCTCGTATGGCAATGCAACCTATAAAAGAGGATTCTCTCCTTACCGATACATTGGAATACACCAACGAACCTTATGCAATAGCCAAAATAGCGGGCTTAAAAATGTGCGAAAGTTTCTCTTTACAATATGGGTGTAATTATATTGCTGTTATGCCAACAAATCTTTATGGTTATAACGATAATTTTAATTTGGAGACCTCGCACGTATTACCAGCAATGATTAGAAAAATATTTCTTGCCAAATGTCTATCTGAAAACAATTGGAAACTTATATGCAAAGACCTTAATAAACGACCTATTGAAAACATAACAGGACAAAACTCTCAAAGCGAAATAATAAACATACTTTGCAAATATGGAATAAAACAAAATAGTCTAACACTTTGGGGTAGTGGAAAGGTGTTAAGAGAATTTCTTTGGAGCGAAGATATGGCAGACGCAAGCGTGTATATTTTGCTAAACGTAGATTTCAAAGATACTTACAAGCAAGTCGATAAGGAAATAAGAAATTGCCATATAAACATAGGTACAGGCAAAGAAATAACAATAAAAGACTTGTCAGAAAAAATAAAACAAGAAATTAATTATAAGGGAGAGATTCTTTGGGATGAATCTTTTCCAGATGGTACTCCAAGAAAACTAACCGATGTAAGCAAGTTACATTCTTTGGGGTGGCAACACAAAGTTGAATTGCAAGAAGGAATACACCTATTAACACAATGGTATAAAAACTCTTTATAAAAAATGGAAAAGCATACTTTAAACATTGATTATAAGATATTACAAATAGAAGAATTATCGGCAAAAGACAAAGAATTATTAGAGAAAGCAAAAGCAGAATTAGAAAACTCTTACTCTCCTTATTCCAACTTCAAAGTCGCTTGTGCTATAAGGACTATTTCGGACAAAATTTTTGTAGGTTGCAATCAAGAAAACATTGCTTACCCCTCGGGGTTGTGTGCAGAAAGAACAGCTCTTTTTTCACTTGGAGCAGAAAAGGAAAAACCTCAAACCCTCTTTATAGTTGCTCAAAACGAAAAAGACGAACCCGCCACAGCATTTCCTTGTGGCGCATGCAGACAAGTTATGGTTGAATTTCAAAATTCTATTACCAAACAAGATATAAAAGTAATGATACTCACAAAGGACAACAAAGTACTTTGCTTTAATAATGTAGACAGTCTTTTACCCTTTTCTTTTGATTTCTAAATTATTTGTAACTCTTTACACACGAGAATCAACCGAATTAAACCCCCTTATTAAACCTCTATCGGCTTTTTCCATAAAGGTGGCTATTATGTTGGTAAATTTTGTTTGTTTTAAAGCCTTAATCTCTTCCAAAGCCTTACTATATAGCAACCCACTCTGGAAAACTATTCTATATATTGACTGTATTTCGTTGATTTCCTCTTGAGTAAACCCCCTTCTATGTAGTCCTACCGAATTGACTCCACAATAAGAGACAGGGAACTTTCCCACTTTAACAAAAGGAGGTATATCCTTATCTACCAAAGAACCACCTGCAAGTATGGCATGTTGTCCAACATGAACAAATTGATGTATAGCAGTCATTCCTCCCGTTATCACATAGTCCTCTATGGTTATATGTCCCGCAAGAGTAGTATTATTAGCCAAAACACAGTTATTTCCAACCACACAATCATGTGCCACATGAACATAAGCCATTATAAGATTATTATCGCCTATAACCGTTTTTCCACTTGCAGCCGTTCCTCTATTTATAGTAGCATATTCCCTTATAGTGTTATTGTTTCCTATTTCAACAGTAGTATATTCTCCATCAAATTTCAAATCTTGCGGTATTGCACCAATACTTGCACCGGGAAAAACCCTGCAATCGTTTCCCATTCTTACACCAGGGAAAATAACTGCTCCCGCTCCTATTGAGCAATTATCACCTATTACTACATCATCATATATGACAGCAAAAGGCTCTATTTTAACATTTTTGCCCAACTTTGCCTTATCACTCAAAAAATACATATTTTCCATGCCAAACAAAATATATCCTTTATTGTATTTCTTAACTTATGCTTTGGTAACCATAGCCATCAACACTGCCTCAACACAAATAGTATTACCAACATAAGCAATGCCTTTCATCTTTACAATGCCTCGTCTTATAGGCTCTATTAGAGAAAGTTTCATCAAAAGAGTATCACCGGGTACTACTTTGTGTCTAAATTTTACTTCCTCAAATTTCATAAAGTAAGTATTATACTTTTCTCCGTCCTTGATATTGCTCAAAACTAATAATCCCCCCGTTTGTCCCAAAGCTTCTACAATAAGAACACCCGGCATTACAGGTTCATCTGGAAAATGTCCGTTAAAGAAATCTTCATTGGCAGTAACATTTTTTAGTCCAACAACATAGTCCTCTCCCACTTCTATAATTTTGTCCACCAATAACATAGGGAAACGATGAGGTAAGCGCTTTCTTATCTCCATTACATCAAATACAGGAGGTTTAGTAGGGTCGTATATAGGTAAAACATTCTGATTTTCCATAACACTTCTTAGTTTTTTTGCAAAAATTTTGTTATTTGTATGTCCAGGACATTTGACAATAAAATGTCCCTTTATATTCATTCCAGCAAGAGAAATATCGCCAATAAAGTCCAATAACTTATGTCTTGCAGGTTCGTTATCAAAATTAAGTTGAATATTGTTCAATACGCCTTTTTCTACTTTAATATCGGCAGTGTTTTTATTAAATATAGTCGCAATTTTTTCTTGCAAATCTTTTTCCAAGACCTTATCTACAAAAATAATAGCATTGTTTAAATCACCACCCTTTATAAGATTGTGTTGTACAAGAGGTAGTATTTCAGACAAAAAAACAAATGTTCTACAAGGAGAAAAATCTTTTTTAAAATCTTTTAAATCCTTCATCTCTGCCGTTTGAGTACCGATGAGAGAAGAATCAAAATCAATAACACAACTTACTGAAAACTCATCAGAAGGCAATGCCCAATACTCGCTCTTGCCATCCTCAGAAACAAAATGTATAGGTTGAGAGATTTTATAAACTTTTTTTGCCTTTTCTTGCTCAACAACTTCTGCCCTCTCCAAAAGTTCCACCCAATATTTTGCACTTCCGTCCAATATGGGTACTTCCTCACAAGAAACTTCTATTTCAATATTATCTATTGCAAAAGCCCTTAGAGTAGCCATCAAATGCTCTATGGTAGAAATGCTTACGCCATTTTTTTCTATGGTAGTATTCCTTGTTGTCTGACCAGTTAAATCACAATCTGCCTTTAATATAGGCATATTTTCCAAATCTATTCGTTTGAAATATACTCCCTTATCTACATCAGCAGGCTTCAAGGTTACCTTTGACAACTTACCACTATGTAATCCTCTACCCTCTATGCTAACAATATTCTTTATACTCCTTTGACTATCCATAACGGGTGGCAAAGTTACTAACTTTTTTTAATATTCTAAGTAAAATTGAGTATAAGTTTAAATTTTACCCTACATAACAAACTTTGTTTTTTCAAAATAAATTACCTTTGCAAGATAAATCTAAATTATGTTTATACAAAAAAATATAAATCATATAAAACTATTGTTTGTTGCTGTTTTGCTTACACTTACCAACTTACTTTACGGACAGGAAGTAACAAAAGAAGAACAAACAACCAATATGTTAAATGTCTTATGGGAGGACTATTGGAAAAACGAAGATAATAGAGAACAAAAAAGAGAATGCTATAAAACTTATTCAAAGATGTTTCTACAAAGTTTTTACTCTCAAATAACCGCTCCCGTAGGCTATATAGTTTATTATATTTTTAGAAAACCCATAACTCATAGAATAGAGAATCTTTACAAAGAAAAACAATTAACTAATATAGACAACATAGGCATAGATATTTTAAAAGGAAATATCACAGAGGAAGAATTACGAGAGGCTTTGAAATTGTACTATGGAATATGGCTTTATGGTGATACTGATGACCCTATTGTTAGCGGAGGAGTACCTAAGGATTATAAAACAAATCTTCCTATGTCTATCAGGCGTTGGCTATATTGTGGTGTAAGAAACCCGAGATGGAACTATACCTACCTTAATTTTTATAGTGATACTATTGTTGAAATACGTACTACTTTAGATAATAGACAAGATATTGTAACTCACAACTACGGAACAGGCGATACAAAATTAGGCAATAGGCTTAGATGGTATATAGATAAAGAAGGCAAATGGTGGTTTTTTTATGAAAATACAAAACGTACTACAGAGAATAAGGGAAAACTTTTTTATTTTGGAGCTGTAAGGCTTAGTAATAAAGAAGACGGATTGCAAGAAAGCGAAAGAGCAACAAAAAGCAGATTTGAATTTTCTCTAAATAGAGAGGTAAGTATTGATAATTAAAAATACTAAAAAGATAAAATAAGATATGGCAGAGGAAGTAAATTTTAAGAAGAATTTTTGTGAGAAGTATTTTGAAGAAGGTACTTGGGATTTGGATGTATTGAATGAGGTTGATATTTTGCTCAAAGACCAAAACGGCAATAAACTTTTGTACATTGAGGCAAAATATCAGATAAGCACCCTTGCAGAGCATAGACAGGCTTTGGCACAAGTTATTTTGACCAACAAAAAACAAGAAGCAATACTTTCCTACGTTGCTTTGATATATAAGAATAGGAATGAGGACGATGTTTTGGAACTTATTGACTGTTCGGAAGATGCGGTTATGTATAACAATGATTTTAATTGGAAAGCGGAAAAGCCGAGCCTTCCTTCCAAAGACGCTATTGATAGGATAAATGACAGACTTATAGGAAAGATTTCTCAATATAAAAATGAGGAGATAGGAGAATTTTACAAGCAGTTTAAACAAGACAAAAGTACTAAAATACAAATAAGCGTAAAAAATTTAAGTGTAGTATACAATCATTGGAAAGACGAGATAAGATTTAATGAACTTATAAGAGATGAACAAGATATTATAAACATTTTTTTGGTTGATACTCTTAACGGAGCCAAATACACTAAAAGTGTTTACGATGATGTTTTGGGAAAAATAGAAAAAGACCTTATAAGGGAAGGAACAAAGTTAAATAGTTATGCTATTGTATATGACGGCGATGGAGAACTTGACGGCATAAGGTTTCTTTGCTCGCCTATTTCTTTTTATTATTCTTTTGCAGATAAAAATAAATATGACAGTTTCTGGAAAAAATATAAACGACCTCCAGTTAAAGAAGAGTTTTTAAAGATACTTGAACATTCTTCTTTACTATACTCTGACAAATACCGCAGAGATACGGGAGGCGAATATACTCCTACTTGTTTTGTAGAGAAACAAAACGAAATACTAAGGCAATATTATAACTTGGATGAGTTTATTGTTATGGACCCTTGTTGCGGAGTTGGTAATTTGGAGAATCAATTTGGCAAAGAATACAAACAATATTGTTACCTTTCTACTTTGGAACAAATAGACGTGGACACTTGCTTTATAAAAGGGTTTAATAATGTTGTCAAGTATGATTATTTTTCAAGTAAACAACAACCTTATTGGAAGTACAAAGGTCAAACCCTCTCCATTAACGAAATTTGTATGAGAGAAAACCGCAAATTAATGGTAATTATGAATCCTCCTTACCAAAACAAAAAAGAGTTTGATAACAATATTGCCATAGAATTTTTTAACAAAGTATTGCAACTTAAACCACAAGTCATAGTATTTTATTATATGTTGGAAAGTTTTCTTAGAGATGAAATTGACAATTACATAAAATCTGAATATGGAGTTGTTTCTCATATTTTTTCCAATGCAAAAACTACTTTTGGACTATCAGAATGGCCTATAAGTATGGTGATTTTTGATAAAGACAACAATAACAAAGTAAATAACAAAAAAATAAAAGCAGATAGATATGAGTATGATAAAAAAGAATATAAACTCAACTATATAAAGACCTATACTTATAATAATTCAAAGCCAAATCTTTTTAAAGAAATGCAAAAAGTTGTTAAAGACAATCAAAAAGGTATGGCTTTGGGAAATTTCAGTTATATTCATAGTTGTATAAACCTAACAAATAAGGTTTCTAAAAATCAAAATCGTATAACTACACAAAATCTAAAATATTGTTTGCTTTCAAAAGGGCTTTGCTTTAATACAGATGCCAAGTATTTTGAATGGAATGACTATGTTTATAAAGGAAAAATAAAGAATATATCTGATGAATTGTTTTCTAATGCTATAATGTTTTCGCAATTTTATTTAGGCTGTGCTTTTACAAATAAGGGACAAAACAATTATATTATGCCTTTTACTTCTGAGGAATTGCAATGTCCTAATAATGCTCTTAACGTCCTTTTTCCACAAGACTACAAAGGAGATGTAGAAGATACCTTAAATGAACAGCCTTTTGATTTTAGAGAGTTTTTTCATCAATTTGATTTTTCCTCGGAGGCAATGAATTTGTATAACTCTGCCTTAAAAGTTTTTAAATATTATCATAGCAATAAAGAATATCAAAACAAAGATTGGAACGATGGTTTTTATGATATAACCAACGCTATTATGGGCAAAGATAATCACAATTTTGAGATTTTGGATACAGATACAAGAATAGTAAAAACCAAAACCACTAAAGGTACAAGAGGTTTTGGAAGAAATACTATAAAACAAGTTGTTGAGAAAGAATATTTACCAATTTTTGAAGAGTTTTTTGACGCAAGAGATACTTTGGCAAAAAAAATAAATACTCAACTCGTAGAGCAAGAACTTTTACTTTGGGAAAGAGAAAATATCTATTAACCAACCTTTATCACAAATAAAAAGAGGGGCAAAGTATACTTTACTCCTCTTTTTTCTTTAATTAAATGAAAATATTATTTATCCATTATCTCATTTAAGACATTGTTATACGTATATTTATATTGCTCTATATTACCAAAATATTCATCATCCACAACAATATCTCCATCGGTTACCTTTCCTATTGCAAGGCAAGGAATATTTTCTTTGTTTAATAAAGCAATAAAATCGTTATACTTATCCTCATCTATGGTAACAACTATACGCGATTGACTTTCTCCAAACAAGAAAGAATCCAAACGAACATTATTATCTGACAATATATTGAAACCAAAATCTCTGTGCATTGCACTCTCAACAAGGTTCATAAACAGACCTCCATCACTAACATCGTGAGCAGATTCTATATACCCATCTCTTATCAAAGTTTTAACTACTTGTTGCAACGCAAATTCCTTATCCATATCAAAATAAGGTACAGGAGAAAGTTTTACTTTACAATAGTTATAAAGATATTCTGAAGAGTTGATATCGTCCTTTATTTCTCCCAAAAGATAGATTGTTGCTCCCTTTCGTTTAAAATCCAAAGAAGTTTGATATTTCTTATTTACAGTTCCTACCATACCTATAACAGGAGAAGGCATAACGGCTTCAACAACACCATTGATTGAGGCTTGATTGTAAAAACTTACATTGCCTCCCGTAACAGGAGTAGAGAATTTTTTACAAGCCTCGCCCATACCTTGCACTGCATTGACAAACTGCCAATAGGTTTCAGGCTTGTATGGGTTACCAAAGTTACAACAATTGGTAACAGCCAAAGGTTCTCCACCTGAGCAGACTATATTACGAGCCGCCTCTGCAACTGCTATCTCTGTGCCAATAAACGGGTCGGAATAAACATAACGAGAATTGCAATCGCAAGTCATAGCAATACCATTCTGACAACCTTTTATATTTGCTATACCTGCATCAGCAGGAGCATTGGTAGTCATATTACGAGTACCAACCATAGAATCATATTGTTCTATTACCCAACGTTTAGAGGCAAGATTAGGATTTTTTGTCATCTCTTGTGCAATTTTCTTACACTCTTGTAATGAAGGCTCCTTGATATCAGAAATTTTAAAATCATGTGTATGCTTATAATAATCTGGTTCTTTATACTCTCTATCATACTGCGGAGCACCACCTCCAAGTACAAGAGTAGAAGCCGGTACTTGTGCAACCAATTTTCCTTTCCAGTAGAAGTAAAGCATATCCTCATCTATTACCTCACCTATTTTTGCACAATTCAAATCCCATTTCTCAAATATCTTTTCAACTTCCTCTTCTCTTCCTTTCTTAGCAACAACAAGCATACGCTCTTGAGATTCTGAAAGAAGTATTTCCCAAGCCTCAATATTCTGTTGACGCAAAGGCACTTTACTCAAATCTATTCTCATTCCACTACCGCCCTTTTCACTCATTTCAGAAGTAGAGCAAATAATACCAGCGGCACCCATATCTTGCATACCAACAATTGCTCCACTACGACCAAGTTCCAAACTTGCTTCCAAAAGCAATTTCTCTTGGAATGGGTCGCCAACTTGTATTGAAGGTATATCATCTGCAGAATTTTCCGTAACGTCAGCGCTTGCAAAGGTTGCTCCATGTATGCCATCTTTTCCTGTAGCCGAGCCTACAATATAAACAGGGTTACCTGCTCCTTTTGCCACTGCAGAAATAAGGTCTTCTTTTTTCATAATACCTACACTCATTGCATTGACCAAAGGGTTGTTTTCAAAACACTCATCAAAGAAAACCTCTCCTCCCAAAACAGGAACACCAAAAGAATTGCCATAATGAGAAATACCTGCAACCGTCCCTTTAAACAAACGTTTAGCATGCTTGCTCTGCAAAGAGCCAAAACGCAATGAATTTAGTTGTGCTATAGGTCTAGCTCCCATTGTAAAGATATCTCTATTTATGCCTCCAACTCCTGTGGCAGCTCCTTGAAAAGGCTCTACAGCACAGGGGTGATTATGACTTTCTATTTTGAAAACGCAGGCTCTTCCATCGCCCACATCTACCATTCCGGCATTTTCCTCTCCCGGTGCAACAAGCATCTGTTTTCCTTCTTTAGGAAGTTTTTTTATCCATTTTATACTATTCTTATATGAGGCGTGCTCTGACCACATAACAGAATAAATACTAAGTTCAGTAAAATTAGGTGTTCTTCCTCCTAAATATTGTTTTATCTGTTCAAACTCCTCATCAAGCAAACCTAACTTGTGAGCAGTTTCCAAATTAACTTCTTCGGTTTTTATCATATCTTTATTTATTTTCGCAATTTTTTTCTCAAAACCCTGCTTCTGATTGCTTGCAAAAATACAAAAACTTTGCAGACTGACAAAAACTTTATATTGATTATAAATTATTTTCGTAATTTTGTGTGCAAATATTACGTGGTATTTTATGAAAAGGGTATTTTTTGTTTTAAGTATAATAACGTACTTTGTTTCTTTTGCTCAAGATAGTTTGTACTATGAAGCATTGCAAGCCATACAGCAACAAAAATGGTTTGAAGCCGAGCATCTTTTACGTAAAGCCATAGACGAAGGAGAAGACAAGTTAAAATGCTCTTACGAGTTGGCGTGGACATACTATTGCAACAACGAATTTGACAAAACAATAAATGTATTGACTCCGTTCTTGGAAGAAAACGCACCGAGCGATATTTATCAACTATTGGGCAATGCATACGATGAAAAAGGTAACTCTTACAAAGCAGTAGATATATATATGCTTGGTTTAAATAGATATCCAACGGCAGGCAATTTACATTTGGAACTTGGCAATATCAAATACAAAGAGGGCAATTACAGAGAGGCTTTGTATTGGTATGAAAAGGGTATAGAGGTAGAACCTTTATATGCTTCCAACTATTATAGAGCAGCAAAAGTTTTTTTAATGAGTACAGAGGTGGTTTGGGGAGTGTTGTATGGAGAGATTTTTATGATACTAGAACCTGAGAGCGAAAGAAGTAAAGAACTTTCCAAAAATCTTTTTGAGGCCTACAAAGAGTGTATCATTATGGACAAAAACACTCTTAAAGTAAACTTTAACAATGATATAATTGTATATTCCGATTCTTTTGAAAGAAAAAATGTTTTTCCACAAGTGTTTGATAATCTTATGCAAAAATCTTTCAGAGACAAAAATTTTCTAAATATATCTAATCTAATAGAAGTACGCAAAAAATTTATCACTCTGCTTTATAGAGAAGAAAAAGATTTTGACAACCCGTTGTTTCAATACCAAAAAACTTTGATAGACAACGGACTATTTGATGCTTATAATTATTATTTGTTTGCATACGGAAATACAAAAGAAAGTTCCTCATGGATTAATTCTCATAAGACACAGTGGAATAAATTCCTAAAGTATTTGGAAAACACCCCTATAAAACTTTCAAATCAAAATTATTTTTCACGCTACAATATGGAATAAATTTAAAACTAAAAATGAGCAGGATAGAAATAAAAAATATGGAATTCTATGGTTACCATGGATGTTTTACGGAGGAAAGAAAAATAGGTACACATTTTTTGGTAGATATATCCTTTGAAACAGATAGTTCTTTGGCAGAACAAACGGATAATGTGGAAGATACTGTGGATTACTCCAAAGTTTATTTGCTTATCAAAGAGGAAATGCAACAATCTTCTCATCTTTTGGAACATATTGCTCGCAGAATAATCAACAGAGTAAAAAAAGAATTTTCAAATATCAACAAAATAAACGTAAATGTAAAAAAACTAAACCCACCTGTTGGTGGCAAAATGGACTATGTCTCGGTAGAGTTATGTGATTAGGTATTAAAAAAATCAGATAGATGAAAGATTTTTTTACAAATCGACCAATAATTATACCACTTATTTTATTGATAATTATAATAATAGTTTTTGATAGTTTTGCACCTACAATATTTTTGCGCAATCATTATATCAAAAACTTAAACTCAAATACTTCTCTTTCCAAATACGTAATAGAAACAGCACCAAAACCAACCACAAAAGGCAATCATATAGGTTATATTGCTAATATGATTGCTATTGACAATGAAAACAAATGGATAGAGACCACTGGTGAGGTACAAATATATCTGCCAAAGAAAGATAGCAACAACACAGCCTACCCTATTTTGAAAATGGGTGATACTATAATTGCAAAGACTAATCTTATACCTATAAAAAACTTTGATAATTCTTTTGACTATGTCCATTATATGAAACACAAAAGAATATATCACTTTGCTTTTTTACAAGATTTTACTATAAAAAAACGAAATGGAGCAAAAAATATAAGGTTATTGGCTTTTGATGTAAATGAAAAATTGAAAAACATATTATTGAAAAGTAATATGAATAAAGAACAGAAGTCTTTGTCTATAGCAATGCTTTTAGGTGATAAAACAACAATGCAAAAAGATACACGGCAAATGTTTAATCATTCAGGTTTGGCTCATATACTTTGCGTATCTGGTTTGCATGTTATGATAATAGTTTCATTTTTTGATTTTCTATTGGGCTTTATTATTAGCAACAATTTAAGAGGGTTTTATTTGAGAAAAATAATACTAATGCTTTTGACCTGGGCAATAGCCTTCATTGTCGGTTTATCTCCTTCTTGTGTCAGGGTGGCAGTTATGTATAGTCTTTTTCTTTTAGCCACAATTTCCAAAAGAGAATATGATAGTATGAATATTTTGTTTGTTGCAGCTTTTATTTTTCTTTTGGCAGACCCTTTACTATTGTTCAATATTAGTTTTCAACTTTCTTTTTTAGCAGTATTTGGTATTTTTGCTTTCAAACCTTATATCTTTAGCAAACTTAAAAAAGTATCTTCTCTTTTTATAAAGCCGACAAATAATTTAAACGCTATTTCCAACAGCGTTTTTCAGAATATTTCTATCTCTGTTGCTACTCAAATTTGTTGCTTACCTGTACTTATATTCAATTTTGGTTATTTTCCTTTATTTTTTCTTTTAGCCAACTTATTTGCAATTCCTTTGGCGCAAGTAATACTCATTTCTATAGTAATTTATTTACCCTTAAGTTTTGTACCAATACTTAACATATGTTTATCAAAAATACTTAATTTTGAATTGTCCATACTTTTATTTATCGGTGAGCAAACAGAAAAACTTAATAGTATATTTTTCTAAATTACAATAAAATAGAAATCCACAGCGTTAAAATAAAAAAGAAAAAAGAGAGATGAAGCAGTTGAAGAGACTTATTTTATTTTTGTTGATAATACTTACCTTTTCTAATCTTATAGCACAAGATACTTTGCATAGAAAAAAAGTAGCACTTGTCCTTTCTGGAGGCGGAGCAAAGGGTAGCGCACACATAGGGGCATTAAAAGTAATAGAAGAGGCTGGCTTACCCATAGACATTATTGTAGGAACTTCTATGGGGGCTTTGATGGGTGGGTTGTATTCCATTGGTTACACTGCCGATATGTTGGATTCTTTGGTAAGGGTACAAGATTGGTCATTTCTGCTTTCCGACCGTATAGACAGCAAAGAACAAGGACTTTTGCAAAGAAAAAGAGAAAATACCTATATTGGTTCTGTGGATATCAATCACATGGGCAAATTTGCCTTAGGTAAGCCCGGCTTTATCAAGGGCAAAAATCTCGCAAATCTTTTTTCTAAACTAACCTTAGGCTACCACGATAGCATTGATTTTAATTCCCTGCCTATTCCTTTTGCTTGCGTTGCCACGGATATGGTTTCTTATTCTGAGGTAGATTTTCATTCGGGTAATTTGGCAACCGCAATGCGTGCCTCTATGAGTATTCCCGCTGTTTTTACTCCAGTCAAACTTGGCAATAAAGTATTGGTAGACGGGGGGCTAAAAAACAACTTCCCCGTGGATATAGCCAAACAAATGGGAGCAGATATAATCATAGGCGTAACTGTGCAAGATATAGTCAATCGTAAGGCAGAAGATTTTAACTCAACTCTTGCCATTGTCAATCAACTAATGGACGTAAACACTATTGCAAAGTTTGAAGAAAACAAAAATATGTGCGATGTCTTTATTCAGGTAAACGTAGAAGGCTATTCAGCTGCAAGTTTTAACGCTGAAGCTATAGATACTTTGATTAGACGAGGAGAATATGCAACAAGAACACATTTTCAAGAAATGCTTGACTTGAAACAACAATTAAATATGACTGCTGACTCTTTAGCACCAAGAATTACTCCTTATCGTATGCTTAATCAAAAAATAAGAATGAAAATAGGAGATATTACTTTCAATAATATAGATAGCAAAGACGAGCATTATTTGAGAGAGAAATTTAATCTTGTAGCCGGAGGAACCACAACCATAGACACAATAGAAAAGGTTATGACCTCTCTTAGAAGCACTTTGTTTTACAATGATGTTTCTTATCAAATAAAATATCAAAAAAATGGTTATGGTATAGATATAACGAGCGAAGGAAAGAAAACAGCAGAATTGTTTCTTGGAATAAGATTTGATAACGAGGAACAAGTATCTATGCAAATGGAAGGAGTAGCTCCCATTAATTTTCTGTTTCCTATGATGCTAAAATCTACTTTACGTTTGGGAAAAAGAAGCCTCTTTAGTTTAGAATCCGATTTAAACGTTTGGGATGCTTATTCTTTTAGTTTGTCCTACATTTTTAGACATCAAGACCTAAATATTTATTACCACGCCGACCGAGACCTTAACCCGGACTATAAACAACATCAAATAAACTTTTCTTTTGCAAACATAAACTTGAGAAACTTTCTTTTGACTACTTTCGTACGTTGGGACTACTTTAATTTTTCAAATTTGTTATATGGCAAAAAATCTCAAAATGTCTATTTACCAACACCTCATCTTTGGTCTTATCATGCAAAAATAAGTTATGACAATAGAGATAAAGAATATTTTACTACTTCTGGTGGTTTGCGATATGTAGAATATGCTTTATATACTGATAATCTATACCAATACAACGACCACGCTCCTTTACACACTTTGACTTATAAATTTTTGAAAACTTTCGATTTAAAGCATCGTTTTTATTTAACGCCTATGATTTATGGTAGAAGTATTTACGGTGAGGATATGCCAACGATACTCGCCAACTGCATAGGTGGAGAATATTTTGCTCACTACGTGGAGCAACAACTTCCTTTTGCCGGAGTGGACAATTTGGAGATAATAGAAAAAAACTTTGTAGCCTTAGACCTACAACTAAGAAAACAAGTATGGAAAAATAGTTATTTTACATTGGCAGGAAGTTTGGGATACAAAGACGATAAAATACAAGAAATATTTTCCGAATCTCCTCTTTGGGGAGTACGTATGTCCTATAGTTACAATTCTATTATAGGTCCTTTGGGTGCTTCCTTAGGATATTCCAATAGAACAAAAGAACCGTATCTGTTTATAAACATAGGTTACCAATTCTAACAGCCACAGGCTGTTTTATAAGAACACAGGCACACCCGTAGGGTGTTTTATAGGGGCAAAGCCATTAAAAAAAAGTAGTGGCTCTGCCCTTATAGAACACCCTTAGGCTGTAACTCATAATAACTCATAACAACCTATGCTAACCTATAACAACTCATAATAACTTATTTCAACTTATGCTAACCTATAAAAAAACTCAAAAAAGTTTTCTCATATTAGTTTTTTGTTATACTTTTGCCTTCTGAAAAGTAGAGATTTATAATTTTAACATTTTAACAAATTTTAATCACCATGACAAACAAAAATTTTAAAGTCAATCAAAGGCTTTCCTTATTTTCTATAGGGGGGGGGTAAAACATTAACAATCAAACACTTAACCTCCTTAAAAACAACTTTACTTTTATTATTTCTTTGTGCTATACCTTTTATTTCCCACGCACAAACATTCACCCAAGATAATCTAACTTACACCGTTATTTCTGGAACAACCAATGTTTCTGTAAAAGCTACATCAACTATTAGCGATGCCGTTACGATACCTTCAAGTGTAACTAATGGTGGTATAACATATAAAGTAACAAGTATAGAAGAACGGGCTTTTTATAACCACTTTGATATAACAAGTATAAATATTCCTAATTCTGTAACAAGTATAGGTAGCCGTGCTTTTTATGCTTGTACCAGTTTGACAAGTGTAACAATTCCTAATTCAATAAATAGTATAGACATCCTAACTTTTTCTGCTTGTACAAGTCTTACTAGTATAACAATTCCTAATTCTGTAACTAGTATAGGTAGCGATGCTTTTTATGGTTGTACGGAGCTTACTAGTGTAACAATAGGTAATTCCGTAACAAGTATAAGTTACTATGCTTTTGCTAATTGTAGTGGCTTGACTAGTATAACATTAACATCAAATACTCCTCCAACTTTAACTACATCTTCTTTTAATAATATTTCTTCTTCTGCGACATTTTATGTTCCGAATACGAATTATCTTTCTGCTAATAATTGGTCTACTGTCTTGAAGAATTACAATGTTAGTATTCCAAATACTGCAGTTTTACATACTGGTCGTTGGAATTTTGTTGCGGGGTTGGGAAATGATGCGAGTCTTTATAATAACAATACTCCTGCAAGTTTTGCATCTACTTTTACGGCAAATACCTCTATTAATGACTCTTCAAGAGCAGATAATCCACATTGTGATATAGCGATAGCGGGTTATGATTATCAGAACAACGCTTGGA
>CAZVEO010000011.1:0-35583 GCA_964626385.1 uncultured Bacteroidaceae bacterium | reverse complement strand
TCTTCGTTTCGAGAAATCGAAACGAAGATTCGTTATTATTGATTATCAAGTAGTTGCAAGGATAAAAATCGTTAATTTTGAGGTAGGTATCTTTTTCTCTTACAAAGTTACGAACATTTTTTGACCTGACCAAATGCGTGCACACTTTTTATTTGTAACTCATTGATTCTCAGTAAACGCAGCCACTGGCTGTTTTGTAAGGGCAAAGCCGTTATTTTTAGGCTCTTTTTGATAATTTTTTTTAAGGTTTTGTAGATGTATTTAGACTATCGTACAAAACCTGTAAAGTTGTTATATTGATAGGTCAAGGTATGCGTATTGTTATTTTTTGTTTTTTTTATTAAATAGAATGTTTTTTCTATTAAAATTTGTAATTTTGCATTCTATAAAAGAATAATAGCGGTTTTGCTATGATTATAATTTTTTGATTAATAGAATAATTTACACAATATACTTTTTTACATGGAATACAACACTCAAAGAGAAAAAATGATAATACCTGAATATGGAAGACATATTCAGAAAATGGTAGAATATTGTTTGACTATTAAGGATAGAGAAAAACGCAACGAATATGCTAAAACCATTATTGTTGCTATGGGACAAGTAAACCCTTCTAACAATCAAACAGCAAATTATCAACAAAAACTTTGGGACCATCTGTTTATAATCTCTGACTATAAATTGGATGTAGATTCTCCGTACGAAAAACCGACAAGGGAACAAAAGGACGAAAAACCTTCTACTCTAAGATACAAAAACAGCAAAATAACTTATAAAACATACGGAGCATTGCTTGAGAGTTTGGTAAAAAATGTTGCTCAAATGCCAGAAGGAAAAGAAAAGAAAAGTTTGGTAAATGACTTGGCGCAACAAATGAAAAAATTATATCTGCAATATAATATAAACACTTGCGATGAACAGGTGCTGAGAAACAATTTGGAACGTTTGTCTAATGGACGAATAATTTTGCCTGCAGATTTTCAATTTAAATCAAACAAAGAATTACTTGGTCTTAACAAGAAAACTAACAACAACAATAATAATAATAACAAACAAGCCAAAGCAAAAAACAATAAGAAAAAATAAGTTTTTGATAAAAAAAAACTAAGGTGTTATGTCTTCATTTATAATTACAGGAGGAAAACATTTAAGCGGAGATTTGCAAGTACAGGGTGCTAAAAATGAGGCCTTGCAAGTTATCTGTGCAACTTTGCTGACAAAAGAAAAAGTAACAATACATAATATTCCTAATATAAGAGATGTAAATAATCTTATTGATTTAATATCTTTTATAGGTTGTAAGGTGAGTAAAGAGGGAGAGAATACTTATAGTTTTCAGTGTGATGATATAGATATAGATAAGATCTACACTAAAGAATATAAACTAAAATCTACCATGTTAAGAGGAAGCGTTATGCTTGTCGGTCCTATGTTGGCAAGGTTTTCCAAAGCACATATTCCTACACCCGGCGGTGATAAAATAGGTAGAAGACGTTTGGACACCCATTTTAATAGTTTTGAAAAACTTGGAGCAAGAATATCCTATAATTTTGAAACTATGGCTTATGATGTGGAGGCTAAGAGACTTAAAGGCGTTTATATGCTTTTGGATGAGGCCTCTATAACAGGAACCGCAAACATCATAATGGCAAGTGTTTTTGCAGAGGGTAAAACACAAATATTCAATGCCGCTTGCGAGCCTTATCTTTATCAACTCTGCACAATGCTCAACAATATGGGAGCAAAAATAAGTGGTGTGGGCAGTAACCTTTTGACCATAGAGGGAGTTAGCGAATTAAAAGGTACCCAACACTCTCTGCTTCCCGATATGATAGAGGTAGGTAGTTTTATAGGTTTGGCTGCTATGACAAGAAGCAATATCAGATTGAAAGATGTTTGTTGGCAACATTTAGGAGTTATTCCCGAAGTATTTAAACGACTTGGTATCAAAATAGAAAAAGAAGGTGATGATATGATTATTCCTTCGCAAGAAATCTATGAAATAGAGAAATTTATGGATGGTTCTATTATGACTATTTCGGATGCTCCTTGGCCGGGATTTACACCAGACCTCATAAGTATAGCTTTGTCTTGTTCCATATTGGCAAAGGGTAGCGTTTTGATACACCAAAAGATGTTTGAAAGCAGATTGTTTTTTGTTGATAAACTTATTGATATGGGGGCAAAAATCATATTGTGCGACCCTCATAGAGCAACAGTCATTGGCAATGAAAGGAAATATCCTTTGAGAGCTATACGAATGTCTTCGCCCGATATTAGAGCAGGTGTTGCCTTGTTGATTGCCGCCATGAGCGCAGAAGGAACAAGCGTAATAGACAACATAGAGCAAATTGATAGAGGATATCAAGATATAGATATAAGATTAAACAGCATAGGAGCAGAAATAGAGAGAGTGGACTAATGTTTTTCAAAGTATAAAGAAAAATAACAAACAATTAAGGAGAAAATATGACTGATATAGCAAAATACCTTACACCCATAGATTTGGAAAAAGTCGGTTTTGATTGTGATATAGAAAGATTTGCAACCTGGGGAGACAGAATAGAAATGTTTTTAAAGGAGGATGCTTTTCCTAAAATAGACAATAGTATAGATATTGCCCTAATAGGAGTGGCTGAAGATAGAGCAAGTTTGGATAATAAGGGGTGTAGTTTTGCCCCGGATAGAATACGCTCTTGTTTCTATCCTCTTATGCCTCAAGATGAAAATATAAAAATTATAGATATTGGCAATATCAAACTTGGTCAAAAAGTGGAGGACACCTATTTTGCTATAGGCGAGGTTGTAGGTGAATTGTTACAACACGGCATCATTCCTATAGTACTTGGCGGAAGCAATGATATAGCCCTTGGGGTATATAAGGCTTATATAAATATTGCTCAGATAATAAACTTAATGAATATAGATTCTTCTTTTGACCTTATTGGTGAGCAAGTAAGTATTTCGGACAAAAACTTTATACACAAATTGCTTTGCAACGAGCCTAATTATCTATTTGACTATACTCATATTGCCTATCAATCATATTTTGTAGACAAAAAAGCGTTGGAACTTATGGACAATCTAAGGTTTGAGTACAAGCGTTTGGGGGAAATACAAAACAAATTAGAGGCTGTAGAACCTTTGGTAAGAGATGCAGATATGTTGCTTGTGGATATAAACGCTATAAGAGCCTCCGATTCTCCTGCATCATCTTCTCCACACGGGCTTTATGGAGAGGAGTTTTGTAAGATAATAAACTATGCTGGTATGAGTGATAAACTTTCTTCTATTTGTTTTACCGGACTTAACCCTATCAAAGATATTGCTGAACGTGCAGCACAACTTATAGCCCATGCTATCTATTATTTTATAGAAGGTTATTTGTGGAGAAAGCAAGATTTTCCTTACAAGGACAAAGAAAACTATTATAAATTTAACGTACAAACCGAGCAGGAAAACGAAGATATCATATTTTATAAGAGTAAGAAAAGTTCTCGTTGGTGGGTGGAAGTGCCTTGTCCACAAGAGTCAAAACACAAATATATGAGACATTATATAGTACCTTGTCTTTATGAGGATTATCTTTTGGCTATGAAAGGAGAAGTTCCTATAAGGTGGCTTACAGCTTATAATAAAATAAATATTTAATGTTTTTTAATACTTTTTTTTGAGCAATGAACACCATATTGATAGTTGATGATGAGAAAGCGATTAGATTTTCTTTGCGTGAAATATTGGAATTTGAAAATTATGAAGTTGTAGAAGCAGCAGATGGTAGGCAAGCATTGGAAATATTAAAACAAAGAATGTTTGATGTTATTTTTTGTGATATAAAAATGCCGAAAATGGACGGAATTGATTTTTTGCATAAGGCACAAGAACTAACAAGTACTCCAATTATTATGATTTCAGGACATGGAACTATTGCTACGGCTGTGGATTGTTTGAAAAATGGGGCCACAGATTATATAGAAAAGCCTTTGGATTTAAACAAAATTCTCTCCACTGTTAAGGATGCAATACAAAAAAGCAAAGCAAATATACCTCTGACTCAAAAAACCCCTGCAAAAAAAATCAAACCCTTATCAAATGACAATTCAACTATCATTATAGGCAATTCCTTAAAAGTAAAACAAATGTTGACTTTGATAGATAAGGTTGCTCCAACTGATGCCAAAGTATTGATAACGGGTGATAACGGTACTGGCAAAGAACTTGTTGCTAAAATGTTACACGAAAAAAGTCTTAGAAATAATAACCCCTTTGTTGAGTTAAACTGTGCCGCTATTCCCAACGAATTAATAGAAAGTGAATTATTTGGACACGAAAAAGGCTCTTTTACTTCCGCTATTGCAAAACAAAAGGGAAAGTTTCAACTTGCTGATTCAGGTACTCTTTTCTTGGATGAAATTGGTGATATGTCTATGAATACACAAAGCAAAGTTTTGCAAGCTATACAAGAAAATAAGATTTTACCCGTAGGAAGCGAGAAAGAAATCAAAGTAAATGTAAGAATAATTTCAGCGACAAATAAAAATTTGAGACAAGAAATTGATGAGGGATGTTTTAGAGAAGATTTGTATCACAGAATAAACGTTATAGAAATAAAAGTACCTTCTCTTAACGAAAGAAGAGAAGATATTCCTTTGTTGAGCGAACATTTTCTTAATATCATTGCAAAAGAAAATGGCAATGAAAAATCTATTATTGAGCCAAAGGCAATGCAATACTTAACAGATTTTGATTATAAAGGAAATATCAGACAACTGAGAAACATCATAGAAAGACTTACCATTCTTTGCGATAAAACAATAACATTAGAAGATGTAAAAAAATATTTGTAAGTCACAACCTTAGATTACACCCAGTGTGTGTAGCCTTAGCCTGTTTTATAAGGTCAGAGCCGTTGCTTTTTTATAGGTTAGTATAGGTTATGGAAAGTTATTATGAGTAGCAAGTGAGAGGTTTTCAATTGTTATTGTTCATATTTGACAACCAGTCTTTGTCTATACCCAAAAGATTGCAAAGATTTATAGCCTCATTTGGTGCAATATTACTATTATCCTCTATTAAAGAATAGTCCATATTGTCAGCAAGATTTTCTATGGAAATAGGTGTTTGCATATTTTTACCTATAAATCCCCTTACCCGCAATCGTTTGCAGTCTACTTTTATGTTAGAATAATGGGTTGTAACCACTGTAATCGAATTGCCTTTTTCTATGGTGTGAATAAAGCCCTCTAATAATTTTACTCCTTCTATTGGGTTGGTTGTACGCGCCAATTCATCAACCAAAACCAAATATTTTTCTTTTGTTTTAACTTTTTGAATTATCGAATTTAACAACAATATTTCTGCAGCAAAAGATGATAGACCTTCATTTTCATTTTGGTTATCTCCTATAGAGCAAAGAACATCTTTAAACAAAGTAACTTCACAACTTTCACAAGGAACAAAAAAACCAAATTGTAACATTAGTTGAGATAAAGCAAGCGTTTTTAATACAACTGTTTTACCTGCCATATTGGCTCCGGTTATCAAAGTCGATAACTTTTCCAAACTAATATCTATGGCTTGAAAATCTTTACCCTTTGCTTGTAAAATAGATTTCAATATAGGATTAAAAATTTTGGTATAACTTACTATATTTTTATCTGTTATTGTTGGAAAAGTAAGATTAAATTTAATATTCAATTCTGCCTTTGCAATACATATATCCAAAAAACCAACTCTTTCTATATCTCCTTGTATCTTATTGCAATAGGTGAGCAATTTTTGAGATAAAGTCTTTCTTACCTCGTTTTCTATCTCCAAAATTTCTTCATAAACTTCATTAGCCCTTTGATCTGATTCTTTTTTATATTGCTCAAAAAGCTTTCTTTTTGTACTTAACTCTGGATGGTAAGCAGGGTAAATATAAAACTGGTTAGTTTCTATACCTTCGGGGTCTAATAAATCAATTACTTCTTGCAAATCATTAAAAACAAACTCTTTATAATCTAAGTTTGCAAGCATTTTTTTTAATTTTTTACAAGATAAACAGAAAGCCTTAACTTCAAAAAGCCCTATATCATCCAGAAAATCTCCATTTTGCAGTATTCTAATGCTACCAGTAATATTGTGTATATCGTATAATATACATTCCAATAGCATCTTATCATTGCTACTTAAACTCTTTATATACCTTTGACAAACAAGTGTAGCATTATATTGCCTTTCTAAATATTCCTTATTATCAGAAAATTCGGAATAAAACAACATTTGTCTGCCCATATTGGTTTTTATAACAAGTTCCTCATAGATACTTTTTAACAAAGAAAATTTGTTGATAGCCTCTTTGAAGTTCATTCTTTTGTGAGAAAATTTTTAATTTAAAAGATTCAACAATTCATTGATTTTTGGAGAAAGTATTATTTCAGTTCTACGATTTTTAGCACGTCCCTCCGCTGTTTTGTTATCCGCTATAGGCATATACTCTCCTCTACCACAAGGAAGTATTCTTTGAGGAGCAATACCGTTACCTCTTAATAAGATTTTTGTTATAGAAGTTGCTCGCATAACACTCAAATCCCAATTGTCTTTTATTTGATTCTTTCCCTTTAATTCTACGTTATCAGTATGTCCCTCTATCATAATATCTATATCTGTATTATTTGCAAGTATTACAGCCATTTCTGATAAAGCCCTCTTTCCCTCTTCACTAACCTGCCAAGAACCAGAGGAAAACAAAAGTTTTTCGTCCATAGATACATATATTTTTCCATTTTTGTTTTCTATAGTAAGTCCCTTATTCTCAAATCCCAACAAGGCTTGTTTTAACTTATTATGTATATCTTCTAATTTCTTGTTTGAAGCCTCTAATTGAGTTTTCATTTTTTTTATCTGTTCTTGTGATGTAAGCATAGCCCTTTGCAAAGAATCCAAATTTTCCTCTTTTTGTCTCAACTCCTGTTCTTTAGTAGTTAGTTTGTTACTTAATTCTGTTAAATGTTTACTTTTGTCATTAAGTACCTCGTTTATTCTACTATTGGAATGTTTAAGTTGGTTTTGCAACTCTTCTAATTCCTGTTTGGAAAGAGTATTTTCTTCTTTTAAATTATCATTTTCTTGTTTTAATAAGTCTTTGTTTTTTGTACAGTTTTGCAATTCTGTTGTGGCAGTAGTTAATTCTGTTGTGGCTTCGTCTAATTTGATTTTTATATTATTAAAATCTTCATTTCTATTGTTGTATTGATTTAATAAGTCATTGTATTTCTTTGAACTTACGCAACTTGTTGCTATCAAAATCAAACAAATAAGTCCTGTTGTTATTCTTATCTTTTTCATAATAAAAAAATGTTATATGTTTTCTTTAATCTTTTATTTCTACCCATACAGGACAATGGTCTGATTGCATTGCCTGAGGCTGTATACCAGCGTCTATGATTTTGTTTTTTATAGAATTTGATACCATACAATAGTCCAAACGCCATCCCTTGTTTTTTATACGAGAATTTGCCCTATACGACCACCAAGAATAAGCATCTTTTTGTTGAGGATTTATGTAACGAAAACTATCTGTAAAGCCGGAATTAATAAAATCTGTCATCCACTGTCTTTCTTCTGGCAAAAAACCCGAATGATTTGCATTACCCTTTGGGTCATGTATATCTATTTCCTCATGAGCAATATTATAATCTCCGCAAAGAATAAGATTTGGCTTTTGCTCTTCTAATTCCTTAGCATATAACTGAAAATCGCTTAACCATTGCATTTTAAAAGCTTGTCTTTCCTCCCCAGAAACACCTGCCGGGTGATAAATACTTGCTATAGACAAAGAAGGGAAGTCTACTCTTATCATTCTACCCTCAAGGTCATATTTCTCTATTCCCATTCCCAAAAATTTGCCCTCAGGTTCATTCTTTGTCAATATAGCAACACCACTATAACCTTTTTTTTGAGCCGATAAACAATAACACTTATATCCTGCAGAAGCAAAATCTAAGATTGGAATTTGGTCAATTTGTGCTTTTGTTTCTTGCAAACATACAACATCAGCATCGCTTCCTTGCAACCATTCCATAAAACCCTTTTTCATGGCTGCTCTTATTCCGTTTACATTATATGAATATATTTTCATTCTACTCTATCTTGCTAAAAACACTTTGGCAAAGGTAATATTTTTTATAATTCTAAATAATAATTTGTTCTGAATTTGAATTAAGAAAGTATTTGTCTAAGTACTTCTTGCGATATGATTTTTTTATGGTTGGTAATGTTTTCTTGGTAAAAATCTATAAATAACGAAAGTTTTTCCATACGTTCTTGTTTGCTTTGAGTTTGAGTAGATAAGAAAGGCGCTTCAAAACCTAATATTTTGGCAAAATAATAAAGAAAATAAAGATGGAAATCTTTCAATGCCACTTTATCGGAATCATTTAATTTTAAAACAGAGTCATACAAAAATTTGAAAAGATGTTCATCTGGTGCTTCTTCTTGCAAGGACAATTTTATAACCTCAGTCAAAAAAAACGCTAAAGAGGTTTTAACCATCTCACAATATATATTATCTAAATTCTCATTAAGACAGGCTTCCTTTATAAGCGATAATGTATTTCTTTTATTCATATAAGTTACTATACTAACTACTTGCAGAGGTTGAAAAATAACACTTTTAACTTGAGCATTTTTTCTCCTACCACCTTTAATAATAAAAGATTTTAGTCCCCATTTTTCAGTATATAGTTCTACTATAGAACTACCTTCCTTAAAAGGAAAAATTTTGAGAACTATTCCTGTTGTTTTCTCTATCATTGATAAAGTATTTATTTTATAATGATAAACTTGCCGTCTGCCTTAGTTGTTGCACCTGATTCATTTTCTGCATAAGAAAAAATGTAATACACTCCGCTACCTACCTTTTGACCTTTAAAATTCTTGCCATCCCAAACAGCCTGACCTCCCAAAGATTTTAAATGAGCAACCATTCTACCCTGTGCATCGGTTATTCTTACATCTGAGTCTTTTACAAAACCTTTTATAGCAATACTTCCTTGATAATCAGTTCTTACGGGATTGGGAAAAACAACAAGTTCTTGCTTTGTTTCAAAGGCTGGCATACTCTCAGGACGATAGGAAATAAGACCTCTATCTGTACCAATAAAAACTTCTCCCGTAAGAGTATGTTGTGCCATACAAGTAATTCTATTGGAGAGCAAAGGAGAATTTTCTGCCGTAAAATGATACAGTTCCTTATCTCCATTCTCACTGAGTACATATACTCCATTTCTTTCTGTTCCAATCCATTTCCTATTTGCACCGTCCACCATAATACACTGTACATCCTCAAAGCTCAATAGATACTGTGCCTCTATGCCTTCAGTATAAATAATGTTATTACATTCTATCGGTGCCGTTATACCCGCTCCATTAAAAGCATTATCCAAAGAATATATAACCTTTATACCCTTATCTGTACCTATCCATATTTCTCCCTCTTGATCTTGAGTCATACAATTGATTTTATCTGTTGCCAAAAGAGAGCCGTTATTTGGGTCTATCCATCTAATAGATAAACTATCATTATTGACTATTATACACTTTCCATTCAAAGAATATATCAAACGATAATGATGTATCCTATCTTCCAAAATACCTTTTATTTGGTCACTATAAGTAAAAAAGTTCGTTGTGTTAAAACCGCCCCAAAAACCTTGATAATTCAAATAAGCAAAAGCATAGTCTGTCAAAGAATTTGCCACCAAAAGATTACCCGATTTGTCATACTCAACCCCTGCTACACGATAGGAATTTGCGTATGGGTATATGTAATTATAAGTATTGCTACTATCATATACATTTACGACACTATCGTTTTTGATTTCTATAACTCCGTTCCACCAAGACGCACACATCAAATGAGTTTCGTCATTAGGGTCTATTGCTACATCTATAACATCGTAAAAAGTTCTGTTTGTATTCTTGCTTACCCAATCTGTATTTACCCAATCCCATCTATTGCCGTCATAATAATATACATTACCTTCCAAATACCTATTGGTCAAAATAGCATCTCTTCCTCCCGGAGCAATATATACTTTGCCCTTTGGAGTTATAGAGATACTATAAACATCTGTTGTAAATGGTCCATCAGGAAATGTTATCGTAGCAGGGTATATAGTGTCTTTGTCTACATAATCCAAATAGTTCTTAATATGTATCAAGCCTTGTGATTTATGAGCAATCCACAAATTATTACCCTCTACAAGCACGTCCTTATAATCTACTATAGAATTTCGCACAGGATGAGAAGTTTGTGCAACATTAAAAATTTGACCAAAATTGGTATCATAAACAATAAAGCCTTCCCATGTTGCAACAACTTGCTTATCCTCAAAACTTCTAACAAAAGGAATATACATAGAAGCTATAAGAGTATCTACCATAAAGCCGTCATACTTTAATACACTTACATCTGCACCCTCTCCGGTATATGCACTTATAAGCATTTTTGATTTACCCAAATTGCCAACATACTGTATTGCGTTGTCAGTATTTTCTTTATTAATAGCAAGTTTGTGCCAAGATTGACTTGCCGCCAATGTGGAATAATCTTTTTTTGCATAAAACAGCCCCCTTGACGTACCAACAAAAAAAGCAGTATCGTTACTATAAACCGCATTGACATTAAGAGCAGAAGAGTTTTCTCCAACATACCAAGTATCAAAAATCTCAAACCTGCTTATATCTATCACAACCACACCAAAACCACAAGCCAAAAAGGCTTTACCGTCTGTAAAATATACGCTATTAATAGATTTACTTCCCTCTACAAATCTGTTTTTTATATCGGGTATATTATAAACTTTGTTGTTGTGATAAATATCCAAATTAGAATTTTCATATGTTATTATTGTTACTTTTGTAGTTGAGTCAAAAGCCACAATCCCCACTCCTGCATCACTCAACCCCTGTACTTTGGAAAGCGTTTTGGAGGTGTTGGTTTGCGGATTATAATAAAAAAGCGATGAGGCACAAGAAACCAATATTTCATCATCTGCCTTTACTACATTGTGAGTATAGTAATAAGAAAGATGCTCTCGCCAAGAGCCTATATTTACATTTCCCGTACGATGTTGAGCAAAACCACAAAGGGCAAAAGTCAACATACAAACAATTATAAAAATTCTATTTTTCATTAAAAACAATTATTCTATGCTTTCTTTTAATCTTTCTGCATTTTCAGCCAACTGCAAAGCATCAAGCAACTCTTGTATATCTCCGTCCATAAAGGATTGCAAATTGTAACTTGTAAAATTGATTCTATGGTCGGTTATACGTGATTGCGGATAGTTATAAGTGCGTATTTTTGCACTTCTATCTCCTGTAGAAACCATTGTTTTTCTCTTTGCAGATATACTATCCAAATATTTGGAATACTCTCTTTCAAACAAACGAGTACGCAAAACCATCATGGCTTTTTCCAAATTTTTTACTTGTGATTTTTGGTCTTGACAAGATACCACTATACCCGTAGGAATATGTGTTAAACGTATAGCAGAATAAGTTGTATTAACACTTTGTCCTCCAGGTCCCGAGGCACAAAAAATATCCTTACGAATATCACTCATTTTCAAATCAACATCAAACTCCTCTGCCTCTGGCAAAACCACTACACTCGCAGCAGAAGTATGCACCCTACCCTGTGTCTCAGTTTGAGGCACCCTCTGTACTCGATGGACTCCACTTTCATATTTCATTTGTCCATAAACTCCGTCCTTGCCGGTTACATTCATAACTATTTCCTTGTATCCGCCTGAGGTTCCAGCAGTATAGTCTACTATTTCTGTTTTCCAACCTCTTTTTTCAAAATACTTAACATACATTCTATATAAATCACCAGCAAAAATACTTGCTTCATCGCCACCTGTTCCAGCACGTATTTCAAAAATAGCATTCTTAGCATCTTGCGGGTCTTGAGGCAAAAGCATAAAACGAATATCTTCTTCCATTTTTTCTTTTTTTGCCGACAATTCGTTCAATTCCTCTTTTGCCATTTCTCTAAAATCTTCGTCTTTCTCTGTTGCAATTACATTTTTTGCATTCTCTATATTGGACAAAATATCTTTGTATTGGTGATAAGCATTGATTATAGGTTCAAGGTCCTTATATTCCTTATTTAATTTAACATAGTTTTTCATATCATTCACAACCGCGGGGTCCTGAATTTTTTTCTCTACTTCTATGTACTTTTTGTTTATAGCCTCTAATTTATCTAACATCTCTTTTACCTTTCTGTATAAATATAATAATGTTTATAAAAAACTTCCTCTTCTTCAAAAAGAAACACTCTACAATTTTGCAAAGGTAAGAAAAAAATACGTTTTAATAATTTTACAATACAAATATTTTTGAAACTAATACCCAAAATATTAAAAGTAATATAATAAAAAAAGTACTGGGCAAAAAAGTCCAGTACTTTGAGTACGTTAAATAAAAATAGTATAACCCTTAACTTTTTCTATTATTTGTTACTAAAGTAAAGGTTTAATTTGTTCTACCCAAGCGTCTATTCTTGCGTCTGTTTTGTCTGACTCATTAGTTTCGTCCAAAGCAAGACCAACAAATTTGCCATCTATAACTGCATCCGAACTATCAAAGGTATATCCCTCTGTAGAAACCTCACCTATAACGTTTGCACCTTTGCCGTCCAATGTGTTATACAATTCCGCCATACCTGCACAGAAAGTATCTCCATATCCATCACCATCTCCACAACCAAAAATAGCAAATGTTTTACCACCAAGATTTCCTGTTTTCAAAGCATCCAAAGCACCGGAATACCAATCATCTTGTAAATCACCGGCACCCCAAGTAGAAGTACCTAAAATAAAATTATCAAAATTATCAAGCGTTTCTGCTTTAAAATCAGCAGCATTGATAATATCACTAACACCCAATTTTGATGCTATACGTGAGGCTAATTCCTCACAGGTTCCTGTAGTTGAACCAAAAACAACACATGTTCTTTTCATTTTAATATAATTTTATAATTTATTCTTTATTTTTTGCAAAATTACTACCTTAATTACATCCTTGCAATACTCATTTTTGAGTAAAATGTATGTTTTGAAGTTTAATAGGTGAAAAATAGGTTATTTTTAAAATAGCGAAAATTAGACCTTACATCCATACAGACCTATAATGTACTAACCCATATTAACACATCCTCTAACCTAATAAATATATTAAAAAAGAGGTTGTTTTTTGTTAGAATATATTTTTTTTATACCTTTGCAGTTCAAAGTAGAGTATATTTTTATGGATAAAACAAAACTTAATAACATTCTATCTATGCAAGACGAGATATTATCCATGCAAGAGTTGGTTTTGATACAAAGACTTGCCGATAAATATCCTTTTTGTAGTTTGTTTTGGGTTTTGGGTACTAAGGCTTCTACTATTCTAAATGCTTTTAATCAAAAAGAATGGTTATCAAAATCGAGTATCTTTGTCAAGGATAGAGAAAGATTAAAACAGGTTGTTTCTTTGGCTCAAGCAACTTTGCAAAAGAAAAAAACTATGCAAGAAACTGCCTTGAAAAAAGACAAAGATATAATGACTGAAATAAATTCTTATAAAGAGGAAAATCTTTCCGAAACTCCTACTAAGGAGGAATTGATAAACAGGTTTTTGAATATAGAAAATCCTCAAAAGACTGTTTCCAACAAACAAGAAGAGTCTAAGAATGAGGAAAATATTGATGCTGTAATCAAAAAGAGTGTTCAAGAAGATATTAGTTTTGCTACTGAAACTATGGCAAAAATTTTTATAAAACAAGGCAATAAAGACAAAGCCATAAAAATTTATCAGCAACTTATGACCTCTAATCCCAAAAAAAGTATTTACTTTGCAAACCAAATAGAAAAATTAAAAAATAGTTAACAAACTCATAAAAAATTTAAGTAGATATGTTTATTTTAGTAACAGTATTGATTATGATTGTAGCCATAGTGCTTGCGTTTATAGTGTTGGTTCAGAATGGTAAAGGCGGAGGTTTGGCGGCTAATTTTGCTTCACAAAATCAAGTTATGGGAGTAAGAAAAACTACCGATTTTTTGGAAAAGGCAACTTGGTTTTTGGCAGGAGCGATGGTATTGTTTTGTTTAATGTCTTCTGCTCTTATACCAAAAAGTAGCAGACAAATAACTCCTACTCCAACTAATACAGAGGTTCCTGCTGTTCCTACCAACAATGCTCAGCAAAACACTACTACTCCTAATAACTAATAAACAAAGAGAATTAAAAACGGGCAAATGCTTCATAAGGAAAGCATTTGCTTGTTTATTTTATTTGTTTCTTAAACTCAATGGAAAAAATTATAGACATAAAAAAGACAATCTGTTAGAAAAAAATTGTTTATTCATTTGTGAAAGAAAAAGGTAAAATTTTAATAATAACTCAGCCTTTAAGGACAAATTACGGAGGTATTTTACAAGCATACGCACTACAAAAAGTTATTAGAAATTTAGGTTTTGAGGTGCAGACGGACAATGCTTTTTTTCTCAAACCTCGTTCTTTAAAAAATAAACTAAAAGATTTTGGAGCAAGGTTGGTATATGGTTGTTTAAAAGGAAATAACAATTATAAGCCATTAATAAAAAAGCAATTTAAACGCAAAGATTATGAGGCAGTTGCCAAAAATATATTGCCTTTTATAGAAAAAAACATAAAAACCATAGATTTTTTTGAAAACAGAGTTAAACCTAAAAAATCAAATATTGAAAAGTTTGATATTTTTATTTGTGGCTCCGACCAAATTTGGCGAAGAAAATACGGAGATGTAAGAAGGTATTTTTTTGATTTTCTAAAAAATACAAATAAAAAACGTTTTTCTTATTCGGCTTCTTTTGGCACTGACAACTTAGACGAATATTCTGAAAAAGAAAAAAAAGATTGTAAAGAATTGATTAAATATTTTTCCTCTATAAGTGTGAGAGAATCTTCTGCCATAAAGATTATGGAAGAAGAATTCCAGCAAACGCCTCTTCTTACACTTGACCCTACTCTATTATTGAACAAAGAGGATTATTTAAACCTTATAGATACAAGAGAAAAACAGCCACAAATAGAAAACTCAGCAAAGAAAAAAATTTTTACATATATCTTGGACAAAAGCAATGAAAAAGAAGAATTAACAGATATTCTTTCTCGCAGGTTGGCAATGAGAGTAGAAAGCATAATGCCCAAAAAGAATTGGACAACTCTCAATTCTAAAGAAATAGACGCGAAAGCTGTTTTCCCAAGTGTAGAAAAATGGTTATATGAAATTTCAACTGCTGATTTTGTGCTTACAGATAGTTTTCACGCTGTAGTGTTTGCTATTATTTTTAACAAACAATTTCTATGTATTGGCAACAAAGAAAGAGGGCTTAGTCGTTTTAAATCTTTGCTTGATTTATTTGATTTGAATAAGCGTTTGATTTATAGCAAAAAAGACTTAACCGGAGTTCTTCTGCATGATATTTATAAAATTGATTATGAGCAAGTAAACCAAAGAAAAGAGGAACTAAAGGAAATTTCTTTAAACTATCTAACAAAAAATCTTAGCCTATGAGTGAATTGGTCTCTATTATTGTTCCAGTGTTTAATGCTGAAAAATTCTTGCCGAGATGTATTGATTCCATTGTAAAACAAAAATATAAACCAATTGAGATAATACTTTTTGACGATGGGAGCAAGGATAATTCTTTACAGATTTGTAATGATTTTGCACAAAAAGATGAGAGAATAAAAGTATATTCAAGCGAGAACAAGGGTGTTGCACAAACGCGTTTAAATGCTTTCTTTTACAGCCAGGGAGAATATATAACTTTTGTTGATGCAGATGATTTTGTAAGCGATGACTATGTCCTAAATATGCTAAATCATTTAAAATATAATAAAGCAGATATTGTTGTTTGTCAGCACTATAACAAAACAGAAACAGAACAGCACAAAGTAATAAGAAAAGTAACAGGCTATTTTGACAAACAAGCAATAGAGCAAATTATAAAAAACAAACTACTTTTTGACAACGCAACCCAAGTATCTGGTATTCCTATTTACTTATGGGGAAAACTTATCAAAAGAAACTATGTTGCTCCTATGCTTAAAGCAGGCTTGGGATTATGGTATGGTGAAGACCAAGTAAGTGTGCTTCAGGCACTTTATAGTATCTCTTCTCTTTATATATCTGACGACTACGATTACTATTATGTTATTCACCCTGCTCAAGTTACCCAACTTTTGAGAGTAGATTTTTTGCAAGAGCAAATTCTTTGTTGGCAAAAATTGGTAGAGATAGATAAAAAACAATTACTTAAAGAACAACTTTCTCTTCGTATAATGGTAAATATCAACAGATTTGTTAAAAGATTTGTAGATATGAATCTAAAATTCAACCTTTTTAAACAAGCAATGAAAAATCTTAGAGATATGGCTATTCTCAAACCTTCTTTTGCTAAAAATACAATAAAACTAAAATGGAATATTCAAATTTTATTCTATCTGTTTAAACTTCGTCTTTATCGTTCTATGTTCTTGTATTTGAAATTGCAAAGTGTAGTCAAAAAGAAACAATTGTAACTATGGTTGATTTGAAAATTGATTTACCCTCAAATTTTCTTAACAAAGAGGAACGTTCAAACTTTATCGTAAGCAGCAAGATGAAAAAAGTTTGGGCAGTGGAATTGGATTTACTTAACGAATTTCAAAGAGTAGCAAAAAAACACAAAATAAGATATATAGCCTCTGGTGGAACAATGTTAGGGGCAGCAAGACACGGAGGTTTTATTCCTTGGGACGATGATGTGGATATTATGATGCTAAGAAAGGACTATAATAAACTGCTATCTGTTGCCGATGAGTTTTCTTTTCCTTATTTCTTGCAAACAAATAGGAACGACAAAGGTTATTTTAGATGTTTTGCCCGATTAAGAAACTCTCAAACAACAGCAATACAAAAAACGGAACTAAATTGTCATTTCCAATATAACCAAGGTATATTTATTGATATTTTTCCTTTGGACAATCTTACAGATAATATTAAACTGTTTCTTAGACAACAATTTAGAGCAAGAATGCTTTTAAAAAAAGCAAGGTATTATTCTTCCTTACAATCAAGATTTTATGAGGACAAAAATAAAATAAAGTTTTATTATAGGAAGTTGTTAAAAAATCCTGTAAAAGAACAAGATAAAGACGAAAAATACTTATTTGCTTATGAAAAAGAGTGTCAAAGATTTAATAATCTTAATACAGAAAAAGTAAGTTTGCTCTCTTTTCAATTTGACCACAGAGTACATGATATAAAACTCAAAGATATATATGAAACAATAGATATGGACTTTGAGTTTTTGAAAATACCCGTACCTAAGGACTATGATAATCTTTTGATGTGGAAATATGGTAATTGGAAAATTCCCAAACACATAGGAACCTATCACGGAGAAGTTTTTTTTGATACGGATAAATCTTACAAATATTATATATAAAAAATTATGAAACGTATACTTATAGTAGGAGGAGCTTCTGGCATAGGTCTATCTCTTGCCAATGTTTTGAGTCAAAAACAAGAAACAGAAAAAATTTATATAGTAGACAAAAAACCAATGTCCTTAGAATACTCAAACACAAAAACAGATTCTTTTATATTTGATTTAAAACAAGAAGATTATAGTTTTTTTGATAGATTTGAGGATATAGATTCTTTGATAATTACTGCAGGTTTTGCTAAACTATCACTTTTTAAAGATATTAGCGAAGATTATATAAATAATTCCTTTATTGTAAATAGCCTTGCACCTATAAGAATAATAAAACGTTTTTATGATAAAATTTTGAGTAAGGAGGACTTTTTTTGTGGTGTAATGGTTAGTATTTCTGGCTTTATGTCCTCTCCTTTTTATAGTGTGTATGCGGCAACTAAAGCCTCTTTGAAAATATTTATAGAAAGTGTTAACGTAGAACTTTGCAAAGAAGGTACAACTAATCGCATACTAAACATTTCACCCGGAAGTATCAAAGGCACGTCTTTCAATGGAGGAAAAACCGATTTGATTCAAACTCAAATACTTGCCAATCAAATTTTGCAACATTTAGAAGCAAAAGATGACTTATTTATTCCTCAATACGAGGAAATTTTTAAACAAGTACTTGAACGTTATCATCAAGATTTTAGAAAAGAAGGCTTACACTCTTACGACTACAAGCTAAACTCTGGGAGAATAAAACTATAATAATGAAATCACAAGATTTAATTAAAAATATACACAAAATAGTCTTAGATTTGGGCAAAGAGTTTCACAACATTTGCACAAAAAATTCTATTCCTTATTGTATGTTGGGGGGCAGTATGTTGGGGGCTATAAGACACAAAGGTTTTATTCCTTGGGACGATGATATGGACTTTGGTGTGGAAAGAAAATATTTTGCACAACTGATAACTATTTTGCAAAAACAACTACCCGACAACCTTAGATTGATTAGCAAAGAAAATACTCCAAATTTTTACGGAGGTTTTATTAAAATAGAAAATACTCAAACTCTTGTAAAAGAAAGACTTTGTAATTTTAATTATGGTGTAACTATAGATATTTTTCCTTTAGATAGCACCAACGATAATTTGTCTTTTTTGTCCTACAACCATATAATAAATACTTTATACAAGATACAGAATTATAGATTTTATAATTTGGAAGACTACGGGAGGGTAAAAAACAGCATCTCAAAACTTTTACATATTCTACATTTTCCTCCAAATAAAAATTTTATTTACAAGATAATAGATAATCATTTGTTGAAAAACAAAGGAGAATACTTTGCCAACCACTATGGAGCTTGGGGAATGAAAGAAATAGTAAAAAAAGAATTTATAACCAAACCTATATTATATGATTTTGAGGACACTAAATTTTTTGGAGTAAACGCTCCAAAAGAATATTTAACTTGTTTGTATGGTGAGGACTACATGTCTTTACCTCCAAAGGAGAAACAAGTTTTTCATATAATAGACCTTCAATATATATAAACTCTCTCCTACTCTCTTTAAAACAGCTGACTTTATAAGAGATAAGATTTTTTTATAAGGAGAATAAAAAAAAAGAGTACATCTTTTGACAGATATACTCTCTTTTAGTATACACTAATATGAAAAAAACTCTTAACTATTTTATTTTCAATTTGCTCTTCATCTCAGTTGAAAGGGCATTCTTATTTACTTGATAGTCTATAGTTTTGTATCTTACAAAAGCCTCACTTGCATAGAAATAACCATCATATTTGCCAATGGCATCCCAAGAGTTTTTAACCTTGTAGAATTTATTGCCATTTTGGTCTTTGTAAATACCAACTATTTGCATACCGTGGTCATCTGTGGTTTGGAAAGAATCATAACCCTTTTGACGCATTTCTTGGGTTATTTGCTTTTCTTTTGCTGAGCCATCAAAAGAATATGCTGCAGCGGCTTTTTCTTTTGCTGTAAGTTTCTCCCACTTTTCTTTTTCTGTACCTGAAAGATCTCTTTTTTCCTCATCCGGTACTATAGCAACACCGTCTTTCCAAGAAAAACCTTTCTCGCTAACATCAGCACCCCAACCAATAGTATAACCATTCATTATTGCCTCGTCCATTATTTGCATCATCTCGTCCAAAGGAACATTATATATTTGAGCATGCAACCAATTGTCAGGCACCTCTATCATAAATGTTTCATAGAAAGGATGATGTGTATAAGAACCTATCTCAATATAGTCGTCCCAATTCAAGCCAAGACTTTCAGCAAAAGACTGTGGAGTGTATTCCTTTCCTTTGTAAGTAAATTTCTCTGGACATTTACCAAAATAAGTATCAAGCAAACCTTCCAAACCCTGTTTCCAAGCAGTAGAAAGAGTTTTTGCTTTTGCCAAAGGTTTGATAAAACCGTCCAACACTGGAGTAACCTCTGTAAAGTCAGGCTTATCACTGCCATAGTTCAATCCTCTATAAACTTCCTCTGGTACTATACCATATTTCTTTATTATATAAGGTATATCTTGGAAAGCACCACCCTCTGAAAAAGTTGCAGCACCATGCAAACGCACATATCTATCAGCCTTTTCTGTATAAGCATGACGATATATCCACGCCTCACTCAAATCAAACTCACCTTTTCCAGTTCTTAACAATTCACTCTCTATAAGAGCCAAACCGCTATAGGCCCAACACGTACCCGAACGATTTTGATCTTTTACACTCGTTACCGGGTTCTCTTTAACCAAAGTAAATACATAACCTTCTTGCTTTTCTTTGTTTTTCTTGTCTTTCTTTTGAGCAAAAGCCGTAGAAGACATCAACAAAGCAACGGCTAATACATAAATTATTCTCTTCATTATTAGTAAAAAAATTATTTAGTTAATTTTCTCTTTTATTGGTCGTAATCACCCATAAGTATAACAGGCATAACCAACATCAACAAACTTTCATCTGTACTTTCCTCCTCTTTAGCCTCTGTTTCAAAAGGAGTTATTACGCAAGGTCTGTCAGGACGAGACATTTCAAAACAAACGTCCTCTGTCTCTATATTGCTAAGTATTTCTATAATATACTTTGCATTTAAACCAACATCCATAGCATCACCATCGTATGAGCAAGGCAATTCTTCTCTTCCTCGTGTACCATAATTGCTATCTTCTGCCATTATAGTCAAATGTTTTTCCTCTAAAGAAAAACGTATTTGATTTGTAGCTGGGTTGGCAAAAATTTGCACACGTTTAACACTCTTCAACAAAGCCGAAGTGTTTATTATCAACTTATTAGGGTTGTCCAAAGGTATAGCCTGCTCATATTGAGGATATTTGCCATCTATCAAACGACAAGAAATATTGTAATTGCCAAAACAAAAAGCAATATTGGAAACATTGTTTTCCACTTTTACCTCTATATCTTGATTTATTGAAGCAAGTATTCTTTGCAAAATATTAAGAGTTTTCTTTGGAAGAATAAAACCTCTTTCCTCATCGGTAGCAAAACTTACATTTCTAAAACGAACCAACTTGTGAGAATCAGTACCTACGAAGGTAAGTCCTTTTTGAGAAAACTCAAAGAAAACTCCCGACATTTGAGGTCTAAACTCATCATCTGAGGTTGCAAAAAGAGTTTTGTTAATAGCCTTTACCAAAGTAGAAGATTTAATAGTAAAGACGTTAGCATCCTCTATTTGAGTCATTTGAGGATAATCGTCAGGTTCCAAACCCTTATAACTATATTTACCCTCTGTGGTATTAACATCTATGGAATAATCCTCATTGACAAAAATAGTCAAAGGCACAGCCGTTAATTGATTAACCAAATTGTAAAACTCCTTAGCAGGGACACAAACAGAAGTTTTGCCCACAGCATCAGCTTCCTGCAATTCCACGTTAATATTAGCCAAAGTCTCCAAATCGGTAGCCCTAATGGAAAGTACATTGCCCTTTAACTCAAATAAGAAATTTTCTACAATAGGTATTGTATTATTCTTTGCTATCAATCCCATAATAGAATTAAGGGAATGTGAAAGCGTTGCTCCGTTTATTATAAATTTCATAACTTTAGTTATTATTTTGTTTCTTTTTTGCAAAGGTACAAACTTTTTACAAACAAACGCATATTTATACAAAAAATAATATTTTTTAAGTTAAAATAGTGTAGGTGCAGCCTGAGGCTGCACCCATAGGGTGTTTTTAAAGGCAAAGCCACACCCATAGGGTGTTTTATATGGCAGAGCCGTTACTCTGATAGGTTGTTATAAGTTAGCATAGGTTGCAGCCTGAGGCTGTTCTATAAGGGCATAGCCGTCAAAAAAAGTAATGGCTTTGCCCTATAAAACAGGCTGTGCCTGTGGCTTTGCCCTATAAAACAGGCTGTGCCTGTGGCTTTGCCCTATAAAACAGGTTGTACCTGTGGCTTTGCCTTATAAAACAGGTTGTACCTGTGCTAACCTAAAATAACTTATAACAACCTATTCAAACCTATCAAAACTTACAAGAAAAACATAAGAATCGGTTTACTGAGAATCAATGAGTTACAAATAAAAAGTGTGCACGCGTTTGGTCAGGTCAAAAAATCTTCGTAACTTTGTAAGAGAAAAACAGCCCTACCACAAAATTAACGATTTTTACCCTTGTAACTACTTGATAATCAGTAAGAACGAATCTTCGTTTCGATTTCTCGAAACGAAGATTCGTCGAAATAAAACGAAGATTCATTTTTGTAAAATCCCGATTTGAAAAATTTTTTCTTCAAAAAACCTCTCGAAATCGCTGAAAATCAAGAAAAATGCCCTTTTTTGACCCTTTGAAAAAGGTTAAGTTACTGATAATCAGTAGTAGCACCCTTGTTTTTTGATTTTAAATAGGTATTTACGAAATTTCCCAAAAAAAATTTTTTGAGGTCTTTTTTTGATAGGTTACAGGCACACCCTGTTTTATAGTGGCAAAGCCGTTACTTTATAAGTTAGCATAGGTTATTATAAGTTAGCATAAGTTGATATAGGGTAGAGCCATTAAAAAAAAGTAACGGCTTTGCCCTTATAAGACACCCTATGGGTACACCCTGTGGGTGCAGGCTGAGACTGTGCTAACTCATAATAACCTATAATAACCCATAACAACCTATAAAGACTTATTACAATTTATTACAGCCTATGATAAACTATATTTTTTTTTATAATTTTGCAAACCAAAAATTACTATTTAATATGGAACAATTTACTATATACAAAGCCTTGCAATTATTAGCCGGCGGTGTGGTTGCTTATTTACTTGGAAGTATTCCTTCTGCGGTATGGATAGGTAAAAGTTTTTATGGAATAGATGTTAGAAAAGAAGGCTCACACAATGCAGGAGCAACGAATACTATAAGAGTTTTGGGTACATTGCCGGGATTGTTTGTCCTTGCCATAGATATACTAAAGGGTTGGGTAGCAGTTTATTTAAGTACTAATGTTTTTGGTTCTTTCCTTAGAGATTGGCACTGGTTAAACGAGTTTTCTTACTACTCTCTATCAATTGCAATAATAGTTGTAGTAGGTCATGCTTTGCCTATTTTTGCAGGTTTTAAGGGTGGTAAAGGTGTGGCTACAATGTTAGGAGCAGTTATAGGTTTATTCCATGGTATTATTCCTTTTGTTTTAGCAGTTTTTATTTTGACTTTTATTCTTACTCATTATATTTCTCTTTCTTCCATAATGGCGGCAATTTCTTTTCCTATTCTTTACTTAACAAGCAAACTTTGGTTGCCAAAGAATGATGATATTACTTTATCAATGGCTATTTTTTCTATTATAGTGGCTTTGTTTATCATTTGGACTCATAGAAAAAATATAAAAAGATTGCTTCATCATCAAGAGCCAAAATTTAGATTTAAACGTACCATAAATTTGGATAAGAAAAAAAAGTAATAATAAATTTCCTTCTTTTCCTTATCCAAATTAAGAGCCTCAAACAATAAAAAGGAGGCTTATTGCGTTTTTTATAATTATGTTTTTCCTCTAACTTTAAAAGAATCAAATATGAAAAAGATATTTATTATAATAATGATTTCAACAATTTGTATACTTTCCTGTTCCCAAAAAGACAAGGAAACCAACCCTCTTCTAAAAGAATATAACAACGAATATAATACCATACCTTTCAAAGATATAAAAACTTCTGACTATTTGCCTGCTTTCAAAAAAGCGATAAAAGAGCATAATGACGAAATTCTGTCAATAATAAACAACAAAGAGAAGGCAAATTTTGAGAACACGATAGAGGCTTTGGAATACAGCGGAAGAAAACTTACAAAGGTTAGCAAAATTTTCTTCAATATGGTAGCTTGCAACACTTCTGAGGAGTTGCAAACCTTACAAGAAGAAATTTCTCCTATGCTTAGCCTACACGAAGACGAAATAATGATGAACGAAAAGCTCTTTAACAAAGTGAAAACCGTTTGGGACAATCGCACAAAAGAAAATCTAAATTCAGAACAGTCCTATTTGTTAAAGAAAACATATAATTCTTTTATACGCAGGGGGGCTTTGCTTTCTTCTGATAAAAAACATGAATTAAAAAAAGTAAATGAACAACTTGCTCTTCTTAATGATAGATATAATAAGAATGTACTTGCAGAAACTAAAAACTACAAACTTGTTGTAAGTAAAGAAGAGGATTTAAAAGGCTTGCCTATTTGGTTAATATCTACAGCAAAAGAAACAGCCGAGCAAGCAGGAGAAAAAGACAAATGGGTTTTTACTTTGGACAATGCTTCTTGTATACCATTGCTAACTTATTGCGACAATAGAGAGTTGAGAAAAGAGATATTTCGTGCCCGCATCAATAGGGGCAACAATTCCAACAAATACGACAACAACAAAATAACCGAACAAATTCTGTCTTTGAGAGCAAAGTTTGCCGAAATTTTGGGGTACAAGACTTTTGCTGATTGGCAGTTGGAGGAACGTATGGCTAAGCGAGTGGGTAATGTTGATACTTTATTAAAAAAATGCTTGCAATACACCGAAAAAGTAGCAAAGCAAGATATGGAACAATTTCAATCACTTTTATCCAAAGACCATAAAGGAGCTTCTTTGGAGGGTTGGGATATGTATTATTATGCAGAAAAATTAAAGAAATTGCGTTTTGATTTTAATGAAGAGAGTGTTCGCAATTATTTTGAGATAGAAAACGTAAAGCAAGGTTGTTTTGAGAATATTACCCGTTTGTATGGACTAAGATTTGAAAAATTAAACAACATAGAAACATATGCTGAGGATGTGGATGTTTATAAGGTAATTAATGAAAAGGACGAGTATGTTGGTACGCTGTACTTTGACCCTTATACCCGTAATACAAAAAGTGGTGGAGCATGGTGCGATACCTATCAAGCACAGTATAAAGAAAAACACAGAGGAAAATATCGTAATATCAACCCAGTAGTAACAGTTTGTTTTAATTTTGCAAAACAAAAAGACAGAACAACACTAACCATAGACGAAGTAAAAACAGTTTTCCACGAAATGGGACACGCTACCAACGAATTTTTGTCCAACGCAACCTACCCTTCAACCTCAGCAACCAACGTACCTACTGATTTAGTGGAATGCGCTTCACAACTTGCAGAACATTGGGCAATGCACCCTAAGGTTTTAAAAAACTATGCCAAAGACAAAAAAGGCAATACTATGACTCAAAATCTTATCAATAAAATAAATGCAAGTGAAACTTTTAATCAAGGCTTTATGTTTACAGAGTTGTTATCTGCCGCTTATTTGGATTTGAGAATGCATTCCATTACCTCCACTGATACGATAAACTTACAAGAATTTGAACATTCTATTTTAAGTGAAATAAACACTCCTACACAAATACCACCAAGGTATCGCTCTACTTATTTTACTCATATTTTTGGAGGAGGCTATGCTTCAGGATATTATTGCTATATATGGTCGGAAATGTTGGACGCTGACGCTTTTCAGGCTTGGAAGGAAACAGGAAATATTTTTAATAAAAAAATAGCCGACAGTTTTAAGGAAAATATACTTGCAAAGGGAGGAACAGATGATGCCGAATTGCAATACAAAAAATTCAGAGGCAAAGAACCAAATCTTATCTATATGTTGCGTAATAGAGGACTTGTACCCATAACAACAAACACTCAAAACCCTTCCGCACAAGAGCAAGACTTAGACAACTCTCCAAACACAGAAGAATAATAAAAAAAATGCAGGACAAAAAAACTTTACTTCAAAATCTGTTTTTGATAATAAAAGTTTATGCCTTTTGGATACTTGCTTTTCTTATTCAAAAGCCTGTTTTTATGCTTTTTAATTATGAAAAAGGAGTCTCTTTCTTGGACTTTATACAAGTGATTTGGCATGGCTTAAAATTAGATGTTTGTTTTGCTGCTTATTTTTGTTTTATACCTATTTTGTTGTGTTTGGTCAATGTTTTCTTTTCACTGAATTTATATAAGATAATAAAGGTATATAATATTGTTTTTTCTATTCTTATTGCTCTTATCTTTGCTGTTGATTGTGTGTTGTTTAGTTACTGGGGATTTAGAATGGATGCAACTTTGTTTTTCTATCTCAAAGATGGCAAAGATGCTGCTTCCTCTGTTACATTTATGGATGTGGTTCATTTTTTAATAATTTTGTTGCCTTATCTTTTAATACTTCTTTATGTTAATAAATTATTGTTTAGATTTAAAGCCATTGCAGTTAAAGAAATCAAAATAAAGTTGGTTAATTGTTTGATTTTAATAATTTTATTACCTTTATTTTTTATTTTTACTCGCGGAGGTCTTTCTACAGCAACTGCTAATGTGGGTATGGTTTATTATTCTCAAAATCAATTTTTAAATCTTTCTGCTATAAACCCTGCTTTTTCTCTTATGTATTCTTTGACAAAAAGGGAGGACTTTTCTAAGGAGTATTTATATATAAGCGAAGAGGAATGTATAACGACTTTTAAGCAACTACTTTACACAGAGAAAGACACTACTATAAATGTACTAAACACTCAAACACCCGATGTTTTGATTATTCTTTGGGAAAGCCTTTCAGCAAATGCAGTTTTAGGACTTGGTAACGAATATGCTATAGTTGATAACAAAGAAATAACACCTGGGTTGAATAAACTGAGAGAAGAAAGTCTTGTTTTTACAAATTGTTATGCCAATGCTATGAGAACAGACAGAGGAATAGTCTCTGTTTTGAGCGGTTTTTTGGCTCAACCGACAACTTCTATAATAAAATACCCTAACAAAACACGCTCTTTGCCTTCTTTAGCAAAATTATTTTCTCAAAAAAACTACTCTACCTCTATGCTCTATGGTGGAGATATAAACTTTGCCAATATGCGTTCTTTTTTTGTATCCTCGGGCTATGAAAAAATAATTTCCTCCGATGATTTTCCTATAAAGCAAAAGTTAAGCAAGTGGGGGGTAAATGACGAAAATACATTTAATTACTTATTAAAAGACATACAAAAAGAGAAACAAAGATATTTCAAAACTTTTCTAACTCTTTCCTCCCACGAACCTTTTGATGTTAATAGCAACAGATTTGAGGAAGGCTATATAAACAGCCTTGCCTATACGGATAGTTGTTTGTTTGATTTTGTCAAAGAATTAAAACAAACACCACAATGGAATAATTTACTTGTGATTATAGTTGCCGACCATGGTTACAAGTACCCATATGGAATAAGCGAAAGCGACAGAAGAAAATACCATATTCCTATGCTATGGCTCGGAGGTGCTTTGAAAGAAAAGGGAGAGATAAAACGCTTTGCCAATCAAACAGATATACCTGCCACTCTTTTGAAACAAATAAACATAGATAGCAAAGATTTCACTTATTCTCGCAATATACTCAACCCTTATACTTCCGATTATGCTTTTTTTGTTTATAACAATGGTTTTTGTTTTATGGATACAACGGGGTGTACGACCTTTGATTGCAATGCCAACAAAATAATAAGTCCTCAAGGACAAGAAACACAAGCCAAAAAAGGTCAGGCTTTATTGCAAACGCTTTATAGGGATATTTCCAGCAGATAAAAAAGAGTAAGGACAATGAAAATACTTGTTACAGGAGCAAATGGATTTGTGGGTAAAAACCTAACGGCGCAACTATACAACATAAGAGACAACAAAGCTCGTTGGTATAGTTTAGACAAAGATTTTGATATATTGGAGTATGACAGAGGTAGCGAAAGGAATGATAACTTTGAAGTTTTGGAAAGTTATTGCAAAGAGTGTAATATTGTTGTACATCTTGCTGGAATAAATAGACCAAAACAAGACAAAGAATTTATTGAAGGAAATTTCTCTCTTTTAAAAACATTATTAAACCTACTGAAAAAGCACAACAATTTTTGTCCTATAATATTGTCCTCATCCATACAAGCAGAATTGGACAACCCTTATGGTAAAAGCAAACTTTTGGCAGAGCAGTTATTAAAAGATTATGCCGAGCGAAACCAAGCAAAAATAAAGATTTATAGATTTACAAATATTTTTGGCAAATGGTCAAAACCAAACTATAATTCTGTAGTAGCAACTTTTTGCCATAATATAGCTAACAATCTACCCATACAAATCAACAACAAAGAAAGCAAAATAAATCTAATATATATAGACGATGTTGTAGATAATATTATAGAGAATATTGATTGTTTAACAAAAGATAAAAATATTGAGGAGCAAAATACTTTGCCTCATTATAGCATAAGCGTAGGAGAATTAGCAGAAAAGATATATTCTTTTTCTAAAGTAAATCAGAATCTTATTCTACCTAATATGAACGATAGTTTTACAAAAAAACTTTATTCCACTTTTCTTTCCTATATGCCAACAAACAAATTGCTATCAAGTTTAAAAACAAATGAAGACGAAAGAGGCTCTTTTACTGAAATTTTTAAGCGTTTGCAAGGAGGACAAGTAGCCGTCAATATTTCAAAACCAAATTTTATCAAAGGCGAACATTGGCACAATACTAAAATAGAAAAATTTATTGTTATCAAAGGCAAAGCACTTGTTGAAATGAGAAAGATAGGAAAGGACGAAAACAATAAGAACTACCCTATAGTAGAGTATGAGTTAAGTGAAGAAAAAATAGAAGTTTTAGATATTATTCCAGGTTATACGCACAATATAAAAAATCTATCCGATAAAGAAGATTTGATTTTTCTTATTTGGGCTAATGAAGAATTTAATGCTCAAAAACCTGATACCTTTTATGAAAAAGTAAAGGTTATTTAAAGTTTAGAAAAACTTAAATAACCTTTACAAAAATATTAAAACCATAAAATTATTTCTTTGGTATATTTCTCAATATATCCAAAGTATGTTGCCAAAACATTTCCAAAGTATGTATATCCATTTTCTCATCTGGTGAATGTACACCTCTAAGAGTAGGTCCATAACTTATCATATCCATACCCGGATATTTTTTGCCTATAAGTCCACATTCCAAACCAGCATGTATTGCTCTTACTACTGGTTTTTTGCCAAACAAACGCTCGTATGATTTAACCACAACGTCAAGTATCTCGCTATTGGTGTTAGGTGTCCAACCCGGATAGCCATCAGTATGTTCTACTCTGCAACCTCCTAGAAGCATACAAGCCTCTACCCTACTCTTTGCTGCATTCAAAGCACTTTCCACGCTTGAGCGTTGAGAAGTAACTATATGTACCTCTCCGTTTTTTATCTTTACAGAAGCAAGATTGGTTGAAGTTTCTACAAAGTTTGGTATTTCTCTGCTCATAGCCAAAACTCCATGCGGTATTGCATAAAGGCAGTTTAATAACCTTGTGGCATCCTCTCTTGTCATCATTTTTTCAGGGCGCTCGGTTTTTTCTATTGTTATACAAAGATTTGGCTCAGTGGTACGAAATTCAAATTTCAATTCCTCAGCCATACTGTTTACAATATCAAGCATTTGTTGTTCATGCTTTGGATTTACCATAAAAACAACCTTTGCCTCGCGAGCAATGGCATTTCTAAGGTTTCCTCCATCTATATCGCAAATCTTAATTTTACACTCCGTATTTACTCTCCACAAAATACGAGTAAACAATTTATTAGCACAAGCCAAACCCTTGTTTATATCATCACCTGAATGTCCTCCTTTTAGTCCTTTTATATTTAGAAGATAAGGAATAGCATGTTGACAAGCAGGTTCCATTTCTACAGACATATAGCCCAAAGTATCCACTCCTCCGGCACAACCTATAAACATTTCGCCCTCGTCTTCAGAGTCAAGGTTGATAAGAATTTTGGACTTCAATGCCTTATCACTAAGATTAAACGCTCCTGTCAATCCCGTCTCCTCATCTACTGTAAACAAGCACTCTATATCTGGGTGTTGTATATCTGTAGAGTCAAGTATAGCCAAGGCCGTTGCCACTCCTATACCATCATCTGCACCCAAGGTTGTTCCCTTAGCTTTCAACCAACCCTCCTCTACATAGGTTTCAATAGCATCTTTTTCAAAATCAAAAACCTTGTCCGAGTTCTTTTCGCAAACCATATCTATATGAGATTGAAGACAAACCATTTTTCTGTCTTCCATTCCTTTGGTTGCTGGCTTTCTTATTATTACGTTGCCTATTTCGTCTACTATTGTTTCCAAATTATGACTTTCTCCCCATTGTTTAAGGTAGGCTGTCATTCTCTCCTCTTTCTTGCTTGGACGAGGAATAGAAAGTATAGGTTTAAATTGTTCAAAAACTGCTTTTGGTTCCAATTTATCTAAATGCTCATTCATATATTTTTACGTTTTATAAGTTTATACATTTTATTTTTCTTAAAACGAATAAAACACTCTTTTTATTTTATACTATTAAACTATTCCATATATTAAAAACGTATAGCATAGATTCAAATAAGTTAATATGATATAGACCACTTCAATTGTTTTTTTAGTATTTTCTAACAGTATTTTTATTTTTTTAATAAAAAGTTTGGTTGAATAAAAAACATTTTATAATTTTGCATATAATTACTAATACAAAAAAAAGAATGATGAAGAAAATGTATTTAACACTCACAATAATAGTGAGTTTAATAGTTGTAAATATTAGTGCGTATTGTCAAAAAGACAATGGACAAAATAATAATGGTCAAACTGTAAAGATAAATATATTAAACAAAGATAATATATCAATCAATGCTGACACCTTAACTCTTAGCAAACCATTAGCAACAATACATAAAGACAAATCTTTTGAAAAAATATCTGAGTGGGCAAAAACACAAGCGGAAAAAGGCTATACTGTTACTCTTTCAAAAGAGGAGGATGGTACATACGTTGCTAAAAGTTGCAATAAAAAAGAATGTCCAATGATTAAAAAAGAAGAATAATCGGAAATAAAATTTACATTGTTTTTGTAAATCAAGGCTTCTTTGCTTTTTTTGTATGTAGCAAAGAAGCCTTTTTATTATTTGAATAACAAAGGAATAAGAGAATAAATATAGATTTTTTCTAAAAATTAGAAAAAATACTTGTATCTTTGCAAAGTAAAACAAAAAGAGAACAAATTTTGTAACAATATGTATATTCATAAAGAGGGTCATAAAATTTCCATTGCAGTAATACTTCTTGCGGCAATAATTACTGTTATAATGTTTATTTTTGTGCATAATAATGATTGGATACTTTTCTTATCTGTGGCTTGCGTGTGGGTGTTGGCTTTTGTGGTTGTGAGATTTTTTCGCATACCCAACAGAGAGTTGGTCTTAAACGACAACAAGGTTATTTCCTCAGCAGATGGAACGATTGTTGTTGTTGAAAAGGTTTTTGAACCGGAAATACTTAAAACCGAATGTATTCAAATCTCTACCTTTATGTCTCCTAACAATGTCCATGTCAATCGTTACCCTATTTCGGGCAAAATAGTTTATACAAAATACTATGGTGGTAAAAAACTCTATGCTCGCAACCCAAAATCTTCCTTACTTAACGAAAGAACCTCCGTTTGTATAGAACACGAGGATGGCAAACGCATACTTGTCAGACAAATAGCGGGTGCTTTGGCAAGAAGAATTGTTTGTTACGCAAAAGAAGGGGAAACCATAAAACAAGGAGAAGAAATGGGATTTATAAAATTTGGTTCTCGCGTTGATTTGTTTATTCCTTTGGACGCAGAAATACATGTAGAAATAGAAGACAAGGTCAAAGGAGGTCAAAGCATTATTGCAACTTTGTAAATCTTTTGTTTGATAACAATTGGTAATAAAATATTCTTATGCAAAAAAATAATGATTTCTTACCTCAAAAGGAACTTGTAGATATTTCTTCTCAAGTACTCTATGAAGACAATCATATATTGATACTTAATAAAAAAAATTCTCAAATAGTACATTCGGACAAAAGTGGTGATCTTTCTTTGGAGGACTTGGTAAAAAATTATCTAAAAACAAAGTATAACAAACCGGGCAATGTTTTTTGCGGGGTGGTACATAGATTGGACAGACCTGTAAGCGGTGTACTTATATTTGCAAAGACAGATAAGGCACTTACTCGTCTCAACAATATGATAAAAAACAGAGAGATTCACAAAACCTACTGGGCTATAACTCGTACCAAACCTCCCAAAGAGCAAGACACTCTCAAAGACTACATACTTCACAATACACAAAACAACAAGTCCTATATTACCAAAGATGTAAACAACGGACTATATGCAGAGTTGGACTATAAACTTTTGGCACAAAGCGATTTTTATTATCTTTTAGAAATAGATTTGAAAACAGGTAGGCATCATCAGATACGTTTGCAACTTGCTCATATAGGTTGCCCAATAAAAGGAGATTTAAAATATGGTTTTGGCCGAAGCAACAAAATAGCCTCCATTTCTTTGCATGCTCGCAGTATTAGTTTTATTCACCCCATAAAAAAAGAATTGCTAAACATAACTGCCCCCGTCCCCAACGAACCCCTTTGGCAATACTTCGAAAAACTATAAAAAATCAAGAGACTAAATAACAAAAAATAATCAATAGGTTATATCTGCGTCAAAGACTTCTTTGAGTTTGGCTACCGCGGGATTGGTTTTGCTTACCAAATTGTATTTATCCATAGGGTTGTAGACTATAGCCGTATGTTGCACTTCTTCCAAATCTATCTCTATTTTTACAAACTTATAAGAAAGTTTATTTTTTAAGAATTGGGTGAGTTCCATTTTATACTTATTAAGCGTCTGTACATCTGCCGAATTCTTAACCTTTATATCTACAATAAAATCTTTTTCGGAAGAAATTTTTGCATGATTAAGAGCAAAATACAACTCAACTTTGTTTTCATCATTACTAAAAGAAGAAGCATAAGCCACAAGGTTTTTTATAACCTCATCTATATTAAAAGACCTTCCTTCCTCTTCTTTTATAATCGGTGCAACAACAGGTGCATCCTCTTTTATAGAATATATAGATTTTACATTGCCTATCAACTTAGTAAGTCTTGGCTTTTCTTGTTGAGTATCAATAGAATGTGGGTTATTATTTGGCTGTGGTTGCGTTGTGTTTTGCTGTGAAAAAGTACTCTGTACGTTATCTGTTACTTGACTATTAGAGTTTTTTTTTCAGCCGAAGTTATTTTGGTCATCACGTTGCACATTTTCAGAAGCATCAACTCCACACACAAACGTTTGTTGTTGGAAGTCCTATATTCTTGTGCCGATTGACTCGCAAAATTTAAGCACCTAAGTAAAAAAAGATTAGGAGTCTTTTGACTCTGCTCTACATATCTTTGTTGTATGGACGAAGGTACATCCAAAAGAGCAACCGTCTGAGTATCTTTGCTAACCAACAAATCTCTCAAATGAGCCGATAAACCTTCCATAAATATATCTCCTTGGAATCCCTTTGCCAAAACCTCGTCAAACAACAACAATGTATTGGTAATATCTCCCGCTAAAAGCAAATCTACAAACTTAAAAAAGTAATCGTAATCCAATATGTTCAACGAAGAAATAACATCCTTATAAGTAAGATTGGCATTGGTGAAAGAAACCATCAAATCAAACATTGACAAAGCATCTCTCAAAGCGCCGTCCGATTTGGAGGCTATAATATCCAAAGCCGACCTTTCATAAACCACACCCTCTTGCTTGGCAATATATTCCAAATGAGAGGCTATGTCATTAGAGGTTATTCTATGAAAATCAAAGATTTGACAACGCGATAATATTGTTGGAAGTATTTTGTTTTTCTCTGTTGTTGCCAAAATAAATTTAGCATACTTAGGAGGTTCTTCCAAAGTTTTCAAAAAAGCATTGAAAGCCGCCTGACTCAACATATGTACCTCGTCTATGATATAAACCTTATACTTGCCATTCATAGGAGGAATATTTATCTGTCTTACCAAATCTCTTATATCATCAACAGAGTTGTTAGAAGCAGCATCTAATTCTATAATATTAAGCGAAGAATTGTTATTAAAACTCTTACAGGATTCACACTCATTACAAGCCTCCAAATTATCTTGTAAATTGGTGCAATTAATGGTTTTGGCAAGTATACGAGCGCAAGTTGTCTTACCCACACCTCTTGGTCCGCAAAACAAAAAGGCTTGTGCCAACTGCCCCGAAGCAATAGCGTTTTGCAAAGTAGAGGTTATATGCTTTTGTCCCACAACAGACTCAAACGTTGCGGGTCTATACTTTCTCGCAGATACTATGTAATTACTCTCAGCCACTACTCTAACCTAAGTATTTAGTTAATTTTTGACTGCTATCACTATTACGCAAACGATTCAACGCTCTCTCCTTTATCTTTCTCACCCTTTCCTTTGTGATATTCTCCTCAGAGGCTATTTCCTCCAAAGTCTTTCCATGAGAGGAACCTATACCAAAAAATTGAACAATAATCTTTCTTTCCGACTCATTAAGGGTCTGAAGTATTTCGTTGATATCCTTATTTAAGGACTCGTGCATTACATTGTCATCCGGGCTTTGAGCATCCTCTGGTTGAAGCATATCTATCAAAAAAGTATCTTCATCATCTGTCAAAGGAGCATCCACAGAAAGCATTCTATTGCCCGCTACTACGGTCTCGTGCAACTTATAGTCAGGTATATTCATAGAATCGGCTACTTCCTCATCGGAGGGTTGCCTTTCATAGAGTTGCTCAAGTTTGGCACGTTCTTTTTTTACTTTATTTAACATACCCACCTGATGCAAAGGAAGTCTTACCATACGAGATTTATCGGCTATGGCTTGAAGTATGCTCTGACGTATCCACCAAACAGCAAAACTTATAAACTTAAAACCTCTTGTCTCATCAAAACGCTGAGCAGCCTTGATAAGTCCTATGTTACCCTCGTTTATAAGGTCTTGCAGAGAAAGTCCTTGATTTTGATATTGTTTTGCCACAGAAACTACAAACCTAAGATTGCTACGCACCAATTTATCTAATGCTTTTGCATCCCCGTTCTTAATTTTTTGAGCCAAAACAACTTCCTCTTCTGGCGTAATAAGTTCCTCTTTGCTAATATCTTGCAAGAATTGATAAAGAGAACTTGTACTTCTGTTTGTTATAGATTGCGATATCTTTAGTTGCCTCATATCTCAAAAAAATAATTTGTGCAAAGTTAAACACTTTTCTCCACACCCACAAATATATTTTAATAAAGTTATTAACCATACATTGTGAAATATTTGTTTTACTGTTGTAAACACTAATAGATTGTTATAGGTTAGCATGAGTTATTATAGACGCAAAGCCACACCCACAGGGTGTTTTTAGGGGCAAAGCTATTAAAAAAAACGTAACGGCTCTGGCCTTATCTCAACTTATGCTAACTTATAATAACTTATGCTAACTCATAAAAACCTATAAAAAAAGCCTCAAAAAAAAAATTCGGGAAATAGCGTAAATACCTATTTAAAAGCAAAAAATAAGGGTGCTACTACTGATTATCAATTACTTAACCTTTTTCGAAGGGGTGAAATTGGGCATTTTTCTTGAAAATCAGTGTTTTCGAAGGCTTTTTTGATGAAAAATTTTTCTTTAAGCGGATTTTACAAAAATGAATCTTCGTTTTATTTCGAC
>CAZVEO010000010.1:0-38607 GCA_964626385.1 uncultured Bacteroidaceae bacterium | reverse complement strand
AGCACTCTCAAACCCAAAGAGTAAAAGTCTCAAAAACTCTCAAAGCGAGAGGTGAGAAATAAAACTCTCTAAGCGAAAAATAAAACAAGAAAGAGTAAAAAAACTCAAAGTAAAAAAAGTAGCGAGTGTTTTTATTTGTGCTAAAGAATAGAGAGAAAGAACTCAAAGCAAGAAAGTAAAGAGAGAGCAAAGAAAACCTGTAAGTAAAACACACTTTATAAAGAAGTTAATGTTTAATTATAAATTATATAGCGTTTAATAATTTCTCTATAAACGCACTTTTAACCAAGTTGGCAGGCTTCCCAAAAGCCAGCCAACTTTTTTTATGCTGTTTTATAATTTACAGCCTCAGCCTGTAACCTATGCTAACTTATAAAAAGTAATGGCTATGCCCAATAAAAAGCACCCTGTGGGTGCGAAATCGGTTTACTGGGAATCAATGAGTTACAAAAAAAAAGTGTGCACGCGTTTGGTCAGGTCAAAAAATGTTCGTAACTTTGTAAGAGAAAAAGATACCTACCATAAAATTCACCATTTTTACCTTTATAACTATCTGATAATCAGCAAAAACGAATCTTCGTTTCATTTTATCGAAACGAAGATTCGTTGAAATAAAACGAAGATTCATTTTTGTAAAATCCCAATTTTGAAAAATTTTTCTTCAAAAAACCCTTCGAAAACGCTGATTTTCAAGAAAAATGCCCAATTTTGACCCTTCAAAAAAGGTTAAGTGATTGATAATCAGTAGTAGCACCCTTATTTTTTGCTTTTAAATAGGTATTTACGCGATTTCCCAAATTTTTTTTTGAGAGGTGTTTTTTAGGGTTTTTATAGGTTAGCAGAGGTTGCACCCACAGGGTGTTTTATAAGGGTAGAGTCGTTACTTTTTTCATCAATTCCTTACACCGAGTTAGCGTGAGTTTAGGTGGTTTTTTTGACCAATATTGTTACTTCTTTGTGTGCCTATCCTTTCATGCCAAACAAACCACACCTAAAAGTTAATTTTCCACCACACTCATCAAAACAATCCGCCCAACCAATTGAAATTCTTCAACTTCCTTACACAAAACTAACGTTAAATTTATAAAAAAGTAAATTAGGTTTAAATATTAAATCGCATGAGCTAATAAAAGATTTTAAGCGATAATACCTTTTTCTTCTAAGCTTTTGTATGTTTTTTCTGAGGCAAGTTGCTCGGCTGCTTTTATGGAAAAATCTACAGCATTTTCGTGTTGCACATTATCTATAAAAACCGCAGTATTATACTGTTTTCTATATCCTAAGTCTACAACATCAATAACTTGAAATGATATTTGTTTTTTATTCTTTTGCGCCCAATCTATTATTTTACTCTTGTAATTCCATTGAGTTTTTTCTACTTGAGAAATGTCCATATAGACCATAAAAACTCTGTTTATCAAGATTTCGTAAGTTTTTTTATAGCCTTTATCTAAGTACAACGCTCCGGTCATAGCCTCAAAAGCATTGCCTGGCAAAGAAGCAAAGCCTCCATTTGAAGACTTGTTATACTCAACTAAATCAGAAAGACCTATCTTTTTTGATAAAGAATTAAGGGATGAGCGTGAAACAATCTTTGCCCGCATTTCTGTCAAAAAACCTTCACCTTGATGTGGGTATTTTTTAAAAAGATAATCTCCTACTATTGTGCTTAGAACAGTATCACCCAAATATTCTAAACGTTCATTATTTATTTTATTCCCCCTTGAATCTTTATGAGAACAAGATTTGTGTATAAGAGCAGTTTTATAGATAAAAATATTCTTAGGCTTACACCCAAGAATATTTTTTAAGAATTTTATTATAGATTTTTCTTGTTCGTTTATATGTTTTGCAAACAAGAACATAGATTTTATTCAAATTTTTTGAATACCAAAGAAGCATTATGACCACCAAAACCAAAAGTATTGCTTATAGCAGCTTTTATTTCTCTTTCTTGTGGTTGATTAAAAGTAAAGTTTAATTCTTTTGGTAATTGGTCATCATCAGTAAAGTGATTGATAGTAGGAGGTACCACGCCATTCTTTATAGCCAAAACTGTTGCTATTGCCTCTACTGCACCTGCTGCTCCTAACAAATGTCCAGTCATTGACTTGGTTGAATTAATGTTTATATTCTTTGCATGGTCACCAAACAAGTTGGTAATAGCCTTTACCTCTGCTATATCCCCCAACGGAGTGGAAGTGCCATGAGTATTGATATGTGTTACATCCTCCAAATTTAACCCGCCTTCCTCTATAGCAAGACGCATTGCTCTCATGGTACATTTGCCCTCAGGGTGAGGAGCAGTCATATGATAAGCATCAGCAGTAAGTCCTGCACCAACAATCTCTGCATAAATTTTGGCTCCTCTCTTTTTAGCATGCTCATATTCCTCCAATATCAAAGCACCAGCACCTTCTCCCAAAACAAAACCATCTCTATCTTTATCAAAAGGACGAGAAGCGGTTTTAGGGTCGTCATTTCTTTGGCTGATAGCCTTCATAGAAGAAAAACCGCCAAGTCCAGCATGCGTAATAGCAGCTTCACTACCGCCACACACCATCATATTAGCCTTGCCAAGTTTGACAAACATAAAGGCTTGCGCTATAGCATGAGCGGAAGAAGCACATGCAGAAACCGTAGCAAAATTAGGTCCTTCCAAACCATACTTTATAGATATATGACCTGCGCAAATATCAGCTATCATTTTAGGAATAAAAAACGGAGAAAATCTTAAAGAACCATCTCCTTTAACAAAACTTGTTATTTCTTCCTCAAATGTTTGTATACCGCCAATACCGGAAGACCAGATAACTCCAGCCATTTCCTTGTCTAACTTATCCATATCAAGACCACTATCTGCTATGGCTTCGTCAGCAGTAACTATACCGTATTGCGAAAACAAATCATATTTTCTTATCTCTTTTCTATCAAAATATTGTCCGCCGTCAAACCCCTTAACCTCACAAGCAAAGGTCGTTTTTGCATTGGAAGCATCAAAGTGAGTAATAGGCGCACCGCCACTTACTCCGCTCGTCAAACCGTCCCAATAACTTTTTAGACCGTTACCTATCGGAGTAAGGGCTCCTAAGCCTGTAATTACAACACGTTTCATTCCCATAATAAAAATGTTAAGGAAACTTATTTTGTTGCGTTTTCAATGTAAGTAATAGCGTCTGCTACTGTTGCTATCTTTTCAGCTTGGTCGTCTGGAATAGAAATATTAAATTCTTTTTCAAGTTCCATTATCAACTCAACAGTATCCAAAGAATCAGCACCTAAATCGCTAGTAAAGTTCGCTTCAGGTTTAACTTGACTTTCTTCTACTCCTAACTTATCTACTACGATAGCTATTACTTTCTTTGCAATTTCTTCAGACATAATTCTAATAATTTTTTAAAATTTATAATTTGGAATGCAAAGGAAAACATTTTAAATGAATTGACAAAGAAAAAAAACAATTAAATAGCATTTTCAAAACTCACTTTCCTAAAAATCAAAAGTTTAACTTCTATTAGAAAATGACATTTTATTTCAGTTTTATTTGCTTTATTTCTATGTTTAATCAAAAAAAAGTATCTTTTTTGAAAAAATAACAAAAAACAAGTTTAGTAAAATTAAAAAGTTGACTATAAAAAATTACTCTACTATTATTTTCTTTCTTATACTTCTCCCTATTTCATCTTTTAGTACAGCAAAATAAATGCCTTTTCCAAAGATTTTCAAATCAATAAAATCACTCGTGTAAGGACTTTCACAAACTTTTTTCCCTTCCAAATTGTAAATAGCAATTTCTGTTATATTTATCTTGTTTGAAGTTATTCTTATTCTATCAGAAGTAGGGTTAGGATAAATAACAACATCCTTTGCTACCTCCTCTATATTTTCCAAATCATTTACTCCTATATACACTTGTATAAGTTCTGTGAAATCGGAGGTATCACCAACATTGCAAACTGTCCTAACTTTTAGGATGTAGGAATGATTTAGTTCTAAGTTTCTAAGTGTAAATATGGGGTTTATTGTAACCAAGGCAGTATCCCATTTAACAGCATAATAATCCTTATAAACAACCTGCCAAATATTAGCCTCAGACTCCCAGTTGAGCAAAATCGCTTCGTCATTATCGGAATGCACCCACTCTCCATGCAAATTCTCTGGCATAGGACAAGAGTATGGCACTACAAGAGTTTGTACTTCTATTTCTACACTATCCAAAATAGGCAATGTTTCACAAATAGGAGTTAAGACAACTTTGTATATAGTATTGGGGTGCAAATCAGTAAATATTTGTGAAGTATTTTGAGTGACAAATTCTTCAATAACATCTCCCATCATGTTTTTTAAGGAAACATTAGTATTTATTGCTGTTGTTTGCCAAGCGAGAGCAAATGAAGTTTGAGCCACATCACTTATTACTATGTTGGTTGGAGATGGACAAGCGTTTTGCAAAACAAAATTCTTTATTCTAAAACTACTATCCATTGCTACAGAAGAAACAAATCTAAGCAAAACTTTTTCATAGCCCACATAAGGAATAAGAGAAATAGTCTTAGAAGAAAAATTTTCAGAGTTATAAAGATTGCTAATTAAAATAAAGTTTTCTCCATTATCTATAGAAATTTGCAAATCTACAAAAGTAGAAGACTTATAATCAAAACTAAGATAAGGGGCAGTAAGCAATGTAAAGTCAAAAGAAGGAGTATAAATTGCACTATCATAACGCCAACAAGAAGGCAAAGCAAAATTATTTTCCTCGCTCGTATTTACAAAGAACTCCTGTTCTATATTATAAGGGTATGATGCACTGACCAAACAATAAGTCCTAAACGTTTTGATTTCTGACCACAAACTTTCTATATCATTATACAAGGCCTTTATTCTTATGTTATAAACCACATCCGGCAACAAACTATCTATAACAATATTATTTTGTTCTGTTAGAATTTCTATCCAATCTTGCTCATTTGATTTTTTATAAGAAAAATTGTAGCCCGTTGCATATTCTACCTCATCCCAAGTAACAAATATAGAGGTATCTCCTATGCTAAGTATTATATTATCAGGAGTATCTAGCTCTATAGGAGTAAGAAAGGTCAATACCTCACTGTACAAACTTTCCTCATTATCACACAAGGCTTTTACTCTTACATTATAATATGTATCTGGTATAAGATTTTCAATAACAAAATTATTTTCTACATTTTGGTATATAGTCCAGTCAATATCCATATCTTTCTTATATTCCAATTGAAAATTCTCTTGTCCATACTCAGCCCTCCATGAAATTTGAGCATAATTAGGAGCAAGTTCTGAGGCTGATACACTATCAGGTACTGCACAAAAACGAGAAACAATCACAATACTATCTATCAAAAGCGGAGGAGTGATATTGTTGCCATTAGTATTTTTCCAAGCAAACAACAAACGATGAACAGCACCGGACAACTCTCGTCCAAATTCTATATGTACATATTTGCGGTTTGTATCACCTGCCAAACATATATTCCCTACTCTATAATTTTCATCTGGTAAAGCATCCAAAGTTATAGCAGAATATTGGTTGAGTAAAAACAACTCCATATTATTGCTATCCAACAAAGAGGAAGATTTGTAAGAAAAATTCATATATGTACTTACTGCACTTCCATCTATGGCTATGTCAACATACTTGTAAGCATACGTATTACTATCCAAAGCATAAACAAAACCCAAACTATCCAAATACCTTTGATTATAGGGCAAAGTTTCTACCTCCACAGACGACCTATAATTAGCAAAAAACCACCGCCAATCACTAAAATCAACACCGCAATTACTTTTTACAAGAAACTGATATGTTCGCTTTGAGAATAAATCAGAAAAAAGTTGCTCATGATTTTGAGTATAGTATCTTACTGCACAATCAGAGGGAGATTTTCCCATAGTGTCAGATATAACCTCAAAACTATCTGCCATATTGTTAGCATTCCACTGTAACATAATTTTATTATCCGGTCTTATAATTAAAACAGGGTCTATAACTTTGCTACATTCCTCTTCCTCTTGCGGGGGTTGAGCATATATATGCAAAAAACTAACTATAAAGGAAAGATAAAAAAATATGACAACGTTTTTTTTCATAAGATACTATTTATATAATGTATATAGCAAATAACAATCTATCTCAAACGGTCCATTGAACGAACAAGTTTTTCGTCTTTTCTAATGCCATTACGAGCAAATATCAAGCAAATAATCTGAGCAATAGGAAAATAAGACCCTACTCCATATATTGTCTTAGCAGATTGAAAAACCGATTGAACCAAATCTTCTCTTCCTTTGAGAAAGGTCGTAAGTATTTGTTTCAACCCTGCATCTGTCTGATATAAGAAAAGAACTAAGGTATAAGCTACTATTATCAAAAAAGCAAAAGCCAATACCTTCATCTGCAAAAGCCTATTCTTATATGTGAATATAGTTGCCAAACATAATAGCATAAAAACACAATTCAATATTATAAGAATTATAGGAGAGGATTGTTGAAAAAAGTTATCCGAATTGATATCTGCAGATTTGACAACAAGGTTATAAACTATACTTTGGTCGGGCAAAGAAAAATTAGCCAAAGGAAAAAAAAATGCCAATACAGATAAAACCAATGCTAAGGCAAGCCACAATGTTTGTACTCTTTGTATCATAGATGTAAGTTTTTTTTGTTAATTTCTATGTTGCTTATAACGAAACATATATTTAAATATTGCAAAACACTAAAAACAAAATAAACAGAATGTAGATAAGATAATGAAATTAACAGAAAATTGTTAGTTTTTAAATTATTGATTTTTAGTATTTAAAGGTTAATATATTAAATTTTCTTTACAGAAAGTGTTGACATAAAAAAAAGTTGTACTAAATTTGCAAGGTTAAAACAAAAGAATTTATAAACCTTTTTAAAAATTAAAAGAAATGAAAAAAGTATTGTTAGTATTGGCTATCGCCGGATTTTTCGCAGCTTGCGGAAGCAAAGGAACTGATTCAGCAACAACTACTCCTACAGAAAACACACCAACTGAGGAAGTAGTAGAGGCAAGTGCAACTACAGCTACAAGCACAGCAACACCAACTGAGGTTGCTAAATAATTTAAAATAGGCGATTAATCAAGAAAGCAGTCCCATAAAAAGACTGCTTTTTTTCGTTTACTACGATTAGATAATTAGGTTAATATAAATTTTATAAATTAGCTCACCCGTAGCATATCTTGTAATAGGCTCAAACGAAGCATCAGAATTTTTTAATGGCTTTGCCTTATAATAAAACACCTTTGCCTTATCTCAACCTATGCTAATTCATAAAAAAAACTTATGCTAACCTAAACAAAAAATGGTAAAAAATAAATTTTCGGGAAATTTCGTAAATACCCATTTAAAAGTAAAAAATAAGGGTACCACTATTGATTATCAAAGAGTTAACCTTTTTCGAAGGGTAGAATTTAGGCTTTTTTTCTCATTTTCAGCGTTTTCGAGAGGTTTTTTGAAGAAAAATTTTTCTAAAACGGGATTTTACAAAAATGAATCTTCGTTTTATTTCGACGAATCTTCGTTTCGAGAAATCGAAACGAAGATTCGTTTTTATTGATTATCAATTAGTTACAAGGTTGAAAATGGTAAATTTTATGGTAGGTATCTTTTTCTCTTACAAAGTTACGAAGAATTTCTGACCTGACCAAACGCGTGCACGTTTTTATTTTGTAACTTATTGATAATCAGTAAACCGATTTTTGTAGGCTCAGCCTACTTTTATAAGGGCAGAGCCATTACTTTTTTTCGTTTTTTTATAGATTAGCATAGGTTATAATTATAGGTTATGATGAGTTAGCATAGACGCTTAAGCGAAGCCTCAGGCTTTTTTATAAGGCAAAACCGTTAAAAAAAAAGTATAGGCTTTGCCCTTATAAGACACCCTGTGGCTACACCCTGCGTGTATGATAGACAATAAATAATAAACTTTTGCGTTGGATAAAAGTATGAAAAGGATTTTTGTATTAATATATTTTTTTGTAGGTTTGTCTTTCTTAAATGCCCAAAATACAGGTGAAGAAAAGGTAAAAACTTTTGTTGCCAATATTCTTAAAACCTACCCAAAAAGTACTTTGGCGGACGTATATAAAAGCAGTTTTCAAGATTTTTTTGGTCCAGAGCATTTGGTAGAAAACAAGGAGAGTGTATTAAATTATTTAGACAAAGAGTTATCTAACAAAAAGGAATTAGGATTACCTTATTATGAATTTTGTGGTACAGAGGGAAGATTTGTAAGGGTTTATCTTTCTGTAATCAAAGATAGTATAATAAGCAAAGAGGAACTTGCAGATGCTTTTGTTAGGTCTAGCAAAATGATAAACAATAATATAAAGGATTGGCAAACACAATGGAGAGAGCAATGCAAGATTATTGCACAAATGAATCTTAACTTGGAAAACTTTCAACAGGACAGCCTTTATATAGAAGACTTGATAAACAAAGGACGCTATGCTTGGGTGCATTCAAGGACATACCACAATACTTATCACCCACACTATAGAATAATAGAAAGATCTATTTTCTTTAAAGAAATATTTCCCAAAATATTGCAAAGAACAAAAGGTAAACAATAAAAATATAATTTCAATTAGCACTGTGTAGTTAGAATATTTTTTATAACTTTGCGAAAAATATAATCTTCCTTTGAGATGAAAAAATTTATACCTATTGTTGTAACAGTGTTATTGGTTTTGACTTCGTGTAGGAGTTTAAAAGAGGATACCTTTCACTCAGAATATTTCAATACTGAACTTTTGCCTCGGTTGACTTGTTGGATAGACCAGCCTTCTTTTGAAAATGCTTATGGAGCAAATTCTTATGCTGTCAAGGCTTCTAATGATTTGACTCTGCCTTATGGTTTAACCGAGACTCCTTATGGCAAAGGAGTTTATGAGGTGAATGAGAGTACAAAGTTATACACAGCAGAGAAACGTATACAAGATGCCAAGGATATTTTTGTTTATGATGTAAATGAAAATATAACCGACCCCACTACAGAAAGAGCAGGCAATATTGTGTTGAGAGCCGGAGCCATATATTGCAAAAACAATTATAAATGGTCGTGGCTTAGTGGCTTTACTTTGGGCATTTTCAATGCTTTTGGTATGCCTATGGCTACCAATACAACGGAGTTGGAAGTAATAGTAGAAATCTACGATAAGAGAGATAACCTTGTTGCACAGTTTAACGAAAGAGGTTATGCCAAAGTGCCTATGGCTGCTTATCACGGTTATTATGAATTTCAAAGGCGTGCAGGTGATTTGGCTTTGCAAGATGGATTGATGAAGATAAAAGAGCTTATTTTGAGAGATTACCAAATGATAAACGCAAAACTTAAGTAATAGGTTATGAAATAAGGTAAGAAAGATGGAGTAAAAAGACTGATGCCTAATGAGACAAATAATAATCATTATAGCAATTAGCGTACTATTATGCAACATTAAGATAAAGGCACAGGATATTCATTTTTCTTCCCTTAACTACAACCCAATGTTTATGAACCCCGCAATGACAGGTTTTATGAGTTCAAAAATCAGAGTTTCTTCTTTGTTTAGAAATCAATGGCAAACCGTTTCCAACAAGGGATACAATACTCTTTTGTCCTCCATAGAATTGCTGCCCTTTGCTACAAGTAAAAATGGTATGGGTATAGGGGTGAGTTTTGTTAATGATGTGGCTGGCGAATTGAGTTATGGAGAAAGAGATTTTGCTTTTTATGTGTCCTATTTTTTTGCTGTAAATAAAAAAAGAAATGCTTTTCTTTCCTTAGGTGCAAGTATCAGCAGAAAAAAATGGGAGTATGATTTATCCAAAGCAAGATTTAATAGAGAAGAAACGTATGAGGATAATATTACATACGATAGATTAAATAGTTTGGATTTTTCTGCGGGTGTAAGTTTTCAATACAACCTTACGGAGAAAAAACAATTGAATATTAACTTTTCTGTGTTTAATATCAATGAAAGCAAACTCCAATATTTTGAGTCTTCAGATGCTAACTCCAAAATACACAGACGTTATCAAGCAAATGTTTCTTATCTTTTTGAGGTTTCTGATTTGTTGTCTTTACGTCCTCAAATAATGTACAACAATCAATATCGTTATAATGAAATGCTTTATGGTACTGACTTTGTCTTTGACTTGACGGGAGAAATTTTTACTCAAAATATTTTTTCTTTTGGACTCTTTGTTAGAAATACAGAAGCCATAATTTTAGCACCAAAGTATAAATATAATGATTTTCTTGCAGGTATATCTTACGATGTAAATATTTCAAAACTTAATAAAGTTTCTTATACGTATGGTGCCATAGAGTTTTGGTTGTCATACGCTTTTAGTCCTTACAATGTAAAACATAAAAACAATAAAATACCATGTCCAATATTTTAAGTAAGAAAAGTATAGTATGTTTTCTTGTTATTTTTTTGAATTTGTTTGCAAATAGCCTTCTTGCTCAAGAAAAGTATGCCAAAGAATATGAAAAGCAAGGCGACAAAGCAATGGAAAAGGGCGAGTATTCTAAGGCTTTGGATTATTATACATTAGGAAGACGTTTTTTGAAACAGAACCTAACCCTTATATACAAGTGTGGCGAGGCTTGTTTAGCAATGAAAGATTATGATAGAGCGGAGTTTTGGTATCAGAAAGTTTTGATAGAAAACGACACTCTGAACATAAACCATACATTTCCTTTGTTGTACTTGCATCTTGCACAAAGTTCCATATATAACGGCAATGTTATTCAGGCACAAAGTTTTTTAAATACTTGTCTTATAGATTGTGATGATATAAAAATAAGAAAAGAGTGTAAGCGAGAATTAGAACGCATAGATTGGATAATAGACAATGATAAACCCAAAAGGTATATTGTTACAAATTTGGGAAACAATGTTAATGATGAAACCTCACAATTGGGTTCTTTTGTTTTGAGAGATAGTATATTAATTTTTACTTCAACAAGTTACAAAACAAAAATTTCGGACGGAGATACTTTTTTTACTAATATACACAACCAAATATATTTCTCTTTTATTGATGAGGATTATTATACTCCTGCAAAAAAATTGGATTGGGGCAAAGTAAATAAAAAAAATACAAACTGCTCTGATTTATTTTTTGATTCTGTTACAGCTACAGCTTATTTTACTTACTCTACTATTAAAAACAATAAAAAAATATCTTCCATTTATTACTCCACCTACAACAAAGGCAAATGGTCAAAACCTCAAGTGTTTAAGCCTCTGTATGATAAAAACCACTCCTATTGCCACCCTGTAATAGCAAGAAATGGCAATGAATGTTATATGTTTTTTTCTTCTGATAGACCGGGAGGATATGGACAAATGGATATATGGTCATTGAATATGAATGATAATAACTCGCAACCAAAAAATCTTGGTTCTGTTATAAATACTGCAGGCAATGAAATAACCCCTTATTACTTTGCAGATGAAGAAGAGTTGTATTTTGCTTCGGATACCCACGAAGGTTTTGGAGGTTTTGATATTTTTCGTTCTGTAGGTTGGAAAGAGCGTTGGTCTAATGTGGAAAATCTAATGCAACCTATAAATTCCTCATACAATGATATGTATCCTTTTATTTTGGACTCAGATGTAGAGGGTTATTTTACTTCTAATCGTCCAAGCGACAACAATAAGGACAATAAAACTTGTTGCAATGATATTTATAGATTCAATAAACAGGAACCAGAAGAATCTACAATGCAAACAATAGTTAAGAAACAAGAATTTAACCCTGCTTTTGATTTACCTATTGCTCTATATTTTCATAATGATAGCCCGGATGCAGGTAGTGAATTGCCTTCAACAAAAGAGTCTTATGAAGATTGTTATAAAATGTATTCTCTTATTCAAAATCAATACAAAGCAGCAAGGAGTAAGGGGTTGGACGATAGTTTGGCAAACAAAGAAATTGCTCAAGTAGAATTGTTTTTTAATGATAAATTAAAAAAGGGTTTTAACAAGTTAAACTTGGCTTTAGAATACATACAAAAGAAGTTGGAAGAAGGAGAAAATATAAGCATACAAATAAGAGGTTATTGTTCCTCTTTGTTTGAAACGGGATATAATTACAATTTGGCAGAAAGACGTATCGTTTCTGTAGAGAATTATATAAAACAGTGGAATAATGGAGTCCTTAAGCCATATACCGAACAAATAGCCTCTGACGGCAAACCTCATTTGGAAACCATACATTTGGCTATAGGTAAATTAGAGTCCTCTTCTCCTAATCCTGAGACTTTGCAAGAAAAACGTCAAAGCGTCTATTTACAACAATCTATGGAAGAAAGAAGAATAGAAATTAAAGTTATACAAACAAGAAATTAACTCTATAAAGAGAAGAAATTAAAATGTATAAGGTATAATAAAAACAATAATAAAACGTTTTACAATTTTGAAATTTGTTATAAATACAAAAAACACATAACATGGAAAAAATAAAAATGACAACTCCTCTTGTGGAGATGGACGGAGATGAAATGACCCGTATTCTATGGAAGATGATAAAAGATGAACTTATAATTCCTTTCGTAGATTTGAAAACGGAATATTATGACCTTGGTCTTGTAAAAAGGGATGAAACAAGGGACCAAATAACCAAAGATGCTGCAGAGGCAAACAAAAAATACGGTGTTGCAGTAAAGTGTGCTACTATCACTCCTAACGCAAAACGTATGGACGAGTACAAACTTCACGAAATGTGGAAATCTCCTAATGGTACAATTCGTTCCATATTGGACGGTACTGTTTTCCGTACTCCTATAACAATACCTTCTATTCACCCAGTTGTTAAGAATTGGGAACAACCTATAACCATAGCACGTCATGCTTATGGAGATGTGTATAAATCAGTAGAGTTGAGAGTAGAAGAAGAGGGTACAGCAAAACTTGTTTTCGAAGGCAAAAGCGGAAAAAAAGAAGAAGTTGTTATACACGAGTTTAAGGGAGCCGGTGTTCTGCAAGGAATGCACAACTTAGACAAGTCAATTCGTTCTTTTGCTCATTCTTGTTTTAAATTTGCCATAGATACAAAACAAGACCTTTGGTTTTCTACAAAAGACACTATTTCCAAAAAATATGATGCTCAATTCCGCGAAATATTTGAGGAGATATATGAAAAAGAATACAAGGCAGAGTTTGAAAAACTTGGCATAGAATATTTCTATACTTTGATAGACGATGCTGTAGCAAGAGTAATAAGAAGCAAGGGCGGATTTATCTGGGCTTGCAAGAACTATGACGGAGATGTTATGTCTGATATGGTTTCCACTGCTTTTGGTTCTTTAGCTATGATGACCTCTGTTTTGGTTTCTCCTGATGGTAATTATGAGTATGAGGCTGCACATGGCACAGTTACTCGTCATTACTACAAATATTTGAAAGGTGAAGAGACCTCCACCAACCCTATGGCAACAATTTTTGCTTGGAGCGGTGCTTTGAGAAAAAGAGGTGAAAAAGATGGAATAAAAGAACTTATGAACTTTGCTGACCAATTGGAAGCTGCTTGTTTTGATACTCTCAACGAAGGTATAGCAACCAAGGACTTGGTTAACCTAATGGAAGGTGTTACTCCTAAGGCTGTTAATTCTAAAGATTTCATAGGTGCTATTCGTGAAAGATTAGAAAAAAGATTGGCTTAATGCTATAACATTTTTAAATTATTTTTTTTTCATCAATAGGACGCTCTTTGAGAGCGTCCTATTTTATATAAATATTGTAATAGTTTATTTATAAGTTATTTTAAAAATAGCATAGATTATGAATAAATACAAGACAAAATTTAAACTTTATCGCTATAAATATATACCAACCCGTTATAAATAAACTTACCATAGCAAACTTTTTAAACATTTACCTTTTTGCGTTTGGAGGTATTTGATAAGCTGTTTTTTGTAATATTAGCATGTTCTGTTTTTATTTCCATAGGCCAGTCTGCACCTTGTTCTTGTATATTCCATTTGGGATAAGCCCCATTTTCATATTTTTTAAAATCTGATAAGCAACATTCTTCTATATGTTTATAACTAATAGCAGCATTATTTATAATATGGTACCCAGAAAGACCTTTTACATTTGTTGTAAAATTATCTTGATAAATCATATAAATTTCTATTTTTGCTCCTCGTGTTATAGTATAAAAAAGAAAATACCACACACCAAAACTTCTAATAGAAGGTCGACCTTTGACACCTCCGTCTTGATATATTCTAAGCGTTCCTTTCATTCCACCTTTGTCTTGAGAACCTCTTATTTTATAAATTTCATCATTCACTACAATTAAATATACTCTTGCTACATTTTCTGTCAATATGTTTTGAGGCAGAACCTTACCATTTTCATCTTTTATAATAGCCAAATATTGAAAATGAAGCCTTGTCCCTTTGCTATCCCAAATAACATCTGCTATTTTGAATGCCGTTCTTACATCCAGTATTTTCATAATATGCTATTTTCCTATTATTAGTAATTCGTGGGAGTGCTTTATATTGGAATTATCAAAATTTCGCTCCAAACGATTTTTCCCAATACGAGTTTATACTTGTCCCATGGTATATTGCCAACCTATCTCCTTTATTTCAAAACCTTTATAAGTTTCTCTCACCCAAGAACAATCATTATAAGAAAGAATGAAACCTCCTTGATGTTTCTTTAATAATTCTGCCAATTTTTCGTGTTTAAACCCTTTGTGATGTATTGGAAAATTTCTCATAGGATATATTCCTTTAAACATTTTACTATCACCATCCAAATAATAAGGAGGGTCAAAGTAAAGAAAATCTGTTTTATGTTTCAAAATAGAGGTTTCAAAACTTTCACACTTTACTTGTAATTTCTTTACTCTAAAATCTCTTACTTTTTCTATTGTTTTTTGATACCTATCATTATTGGTATAAATAGAAGATATCCAACCGAAAAAACCATGACCATAACTCAATTGCATATTGTAATAATAGTATGTAGCCAAGTCTATTTTATACAAGCCGTTGTCATAACCATCTACCTTATTCCAGTGTTGTTTTAATATATTTTTCACTTTTTCATAGTTTTCTTTTGTCGGTTTCAGAGTAGTAAGTTTATTGTATAGTAATATCGGACTCTCTATTTGTATTTGCCAATAATTTACTAATAAATCAAAAATATCATATGCAATAACCTCTATTCCTAATTCTTTTGATAAGGCTAATTTCCACAGAGCCTCCACATATAAAATGACTAACAATTTTTGTTATATTATCTGGTAATAACTCTACAATATATCCTACGGCAAGCGACTTTCCTCCTCCATATCTCAAAGGCGAGCCTGTATATCTTTTGTAAGTTCCCTTTGAAGTTCTTAACTTTTTAAGAAATTTTTATTTGAGATTTTCTTCAAATAAATTTGTTTCTACTTTATTGTATGGCATAACTAATTTTGTTTTTTTGCGTTATGCCATCGTCTTACTCTTTGTTTCCTACAATCAAAAACGGGCAAATTTGCTCGCATTTTGGTCGTAGAAAACATAGAAAAGACAAATTACAGCCGCTTTAAGCAGATGTTTGCAAATTGTCCATCTTTTCTCCTTTTTTGAAATTTCCTAAGTTTCAATCTGAATAGAACAAATAGCAAACGCTATATTTCTAATAAACACTATTGTTTATCTGTTTGCTAAAGTAGTAATTATTTAAGAATTAAGAAAAAAGTCTGCAAGTTTTATTTCTTGCAGACTCTATGTAAAGGATTTTTTAATTATCCACCAAAGTTGTCGTACATAATATTTTCCTCCGGTACGCCAAGTTCATCAAGCATAGCGGTAACCGATTTAGACATAGGTCCAGGTCCGCACATATAATACTCTATATCCTCAGGTGCAGGATGATTCTTTAAATAAGTTTCGTACATAACCGTATGAACAAAGCCTGGTGTGTATTCCACGCCTGCCTTATCAGCAGCAGGGTCTTCTCTATCCAAAGCAAGATGGAATTTAAAGTTAGAAAACTCTTTTTCCAAATTCAAAAAGTCATTTAAATAGAATACCTCGTTTAATGCCCTTGCACCATAGAAATAGTGCATCTGACGGTCAGTAGTATGAAGAGTTTTTGTCATATGCATAATTTGAGCACGCAAAGGAGCCATACCAGCACCTCCACCTATCCATACCATCTCGTTCTTGGTATCAAAATGAGGGTGAAAATCTCCGTAAGGACCACTCATTAGAACCTTATCACCTGGTTTTAAACTAAAAATATAAGAAGAAGCTATACCCGGATTAACATTCATAAAACCGCTTCTATCTGGTTTGAATGGTGGTGTAGCTATACGTACAGTAAGCATAAATACATTACCCTCCGCAGGATAGTTTGCCATAGAATAAGCTCTAATAGTAGGCTCTGTATTTACACATTTAAGGTCAAACATTTTGAATTTTTCCCAACTTGGCAAGTATTCGTCCGTAATAAGACTCTTGTCATAATCGGAATAGTTGATGGAAAATGTTGGTATCTTAATCTGTGCATAAGAACCCGGCAAAAAGTCCATCTTTGCTCCTTCAGGCAATTGCACCTTAAACTCTTTAATAAAGGTAGCAACATTCTTATTGGAAATAACCGTACATTCATATTCCTTGACTCCAAGTACAGATTCAGGTACTTTGAGTTTGATGTCATTTTTTACTTTTACTTGACAGCCCAAACGAAAATGATTTTCTATCTCTTTGCGAGAAAAGTGTGATTTTTCGGTTGGAAGTATTTCTCCACCACCTTCCAAAACCTGACATTTACACTGACCACAAGACCCCTTACCGCCACAAGCAGAAGGCAAAAATATTTTGTGTTCAGCAAGTGTGCTAAGTAAAGAAGAACCTGTTTGAACTGTTACATTGGTATCATCGTTGATATTTATAGTTACATTACCTTGCGGTACGAGTTTCTTTCTTGCAAACAAAAGTAATGCAACCAAAAATAAAACTATAATCAAAAATACTATTATACTTAATATTATTTGCATATTTCAGTCCTCCTTATAGTTTGATACCAGAAAAAGATTGAAAGGCTAAAGCCATCAAACCAGTAATAATAAACGCTATACCCAAACCTCTCAGAGCCGGTGGTACATTAGAATAGCTTAAACGCTCTCTTATAGCAGCTATTCCAACTATAGCTAACAACCAACCTATACCCGAACCAAGAGCAAAAGACATTACTTCTCCCATATCGCTATAATCTCGTCTTTGCATAAACAAAGAGGCTCCTAATATTGCACAATTCACAGCAATAAGCGGCAAAAATATTCCTAATTGAGAATACAATGAAGGTGAATATCTTTCTATAAACATTTCTACCAATTGAACTATACCTGCCACAATAGCAATAAATATTATCAAACTTAAGAAACTAAGGTCTATGTTTGCAAAAGAACTACTCAACCAAACCAAAGCACCTTTTTGTAATACGTATTTGTAGACTATGTAATTTATAGGTACAGTAACAATAAGCACAAAAGCCACAGCTATACCCAAACCCATTGAGGTTTTGACTGTTTTTGATATTGCCAAATAGGAACACATACCTAAGAAAAAGGCAAATATCATATTGTCAATAAATATTGACTTTATAAAAATACTTAAAGCATCCATAATTTTTTCCTCCGTTATTCCTATTCGTTTTCTACTAAATCTTTATTTTTACTTCTATGTACCCAAATAACTATACCTACAAGTATTAGAGCCATTGCAGGCATTACCATAAGTCCGTTATTTTCGTAACCAAATTTATAAAAACTTTCAGGTATTATTCTATACCCCCACAATGTTCCAAAGCCAAATAATTCTCTTATTACAGCAACTATAATAAGTATTATTCCATAGCCAAGTCCATTGCCAAGTCCATCAAGTATAGCAGGAATAGGTTTATTACTCATAGCAAAAGCCTCCAAACGTCCCATTACTATACAGTTGGTTATAATTAAACCCACATAGACAGAAAGTTGTTTGCTAACATCATAAGCAAAGGCTTTCAAAAACTGGTCTACTAAAATAACAAACATTGCCACAACAACCAACTGAACAATAATTCTTATTCTTGGAGGAATAGTATTTCTAAGAAGAGAAATAAACAAGTTACTCATCATAACCACAACCGTAACTGAAAGTGCCATAACAACAGCAGGTTGTAACTTCACAGTAACGGCCAAACAAGAACAAATACCCAAAACTTGTACTATAATAGGATTCTCCTTTGAGAAGGGCATTGTTATCAATTTTTTATTCTTTGAACTCATAATACACAACTATTTTCTTAATGATTTAAAATAAGGAACAAAAAATTCCAAACCATTTTTCAACATATCGCTAACACCGTTACAAGTAAGAGTTGCACCAGATATAGCATCAACTTTATGAGGAAAATCCGTACCAACTCTCTTTTCCACAGCAACACTTACAAAATCTTCTCCTTCAAAAATAGTTTTACCTATAAAAGAAGCTGCAAAAGATGGGTCATCCTTTATGTTAGCTCCCAATCCCGGAGTCTCTCCTGCGTGGTCAAAAACTATGTTTTCTATAGTGTTAACATCAGAGCGTAAAGCAACATAACCCCATATTTCATCCCACAAACCAATGCCACGTACTGGAACTACATAAACCATATCGTTGTTTCCTCTGTCATATATGAATATCGGCAAAACAGCATCTTTATCACCTGCCTTATATTTTTTGTATTCTTCTTTGACATTAATATTAAAAGGTCGTTTATCTCCTAATTCTTGTTTTCCATTGACGTATTTTGCAACTATATCACCATTAGATTTTAATCCAAGTTCTGTGGTAAAACATTTATTGTAAAGATCTTCTGCCTTAGTTCTATCTATATTTTTGTTGGCTGCCTGAAGAATCATCTGCATTTGTTCTGCTACAATATTCTTATTTTGAGGCTCACTCAGCAATATAGAAACAGAAGCTAAAACAGCCGCCGCAATAACAACAAGGACTATGGAATATATGTATATGTATTTATTTGTATTTTTATTCATTTCTATGTCCTCCTATTTTTTATTTAACAGTTGCTATTTTCAGTCTTTTCTTTCTCCTTCTGATATTTGCATCTACAACATAGTAATCTATCAATGGTGCAAATACGTTAAGCAAAAGAATTGCCAACATCATTCCCTCAGGATAGGCAGGATTGACAACCCTTATAAGTATAGCCATTACTCCTATAAGGAATCCGTAAATATATTTTCCCGTATTGGTATGAGCAGAGGTTACAGGGTCGGTTGCCATAAATACAGCTCCAAAGGCAAATCCTCCCATAAAGAAATGTTGATAGAAAGGTATATTCATATATTCATTAGCACCGATGCAATTAAATAACAAACCTGTCGTAGCACCTCCAACAAAAATAGAAAGCATTGTACGCCAAGAAGCAATATTTGATACCAAAAGAATAAAAGCTCCTATCATTATAGCGATAAAAGATGTTTCTCCAACACAACCCGGAATAAAGCCCGTTATCATATCACAAACACTTGCACTTGTTGTCGGTCCAACAGCCAACTCGCCCAAAGGAGTTGCTCCTGAAATAGCATCCCCTTTATCAAATATCCAAACCATATCACCAGACATTTGAGACGGATATGCAAAAAACAAGAAAGCCCTTGCCACTAAGGCTGGATTCATAAAATTCATACCCGTACCTCCAAATACTTCCTTACCTATGATAACAGCAAAAACTACAGCCAAAGCCAATTGCCAAAGAGGTATATCTGGAGGACAAATCATAGGTATAATAAGCCCTGTTACCAAATAACCTTCATTTACTTCCTCATTTCGTATTTGTGCAAAAGCAAACTCTATAGCAAGTCCTACAACGTATGAAACTATTATCATAGGTAGAACCCTCCAAAAACCATAGAAGAATGTTGTCCAAAAACTTGCACTCTCTCCGTGTGAAATAAAATGCTGATAACCTACATTGTACATTCCGAACAATAGAGCAGGAACTAAAGCAAAAACAACCACAATCATGGCTCTTTTCATATCTATGGCGTCTCTAAAATGCGCACCCTTTTTCCCTGCAGTTTTATCGCTAACAAACGAAAAACTCTCAAAAGCCTCAAAGGTAGAAGCAAGCCAATGAAATTTTGCTCCCTTTTGAACTTTAGGTCTTTGTTTGTCAAAAAAATTCTCTACAAAGTTCATTTCTTTATTATTCTTTTTATTCTTTTTTTTAAAAAAAACTACTCACCAACTTCTTTTCTCAAAAGTTCCAATCCGTTACGAATTATGGACTGAATCTCTGTTTTGGAAACATCTATAACCTCACAAAGAGCAAAGTCCTCAGCATCTACTTCATAAATTCCCAATTCTTCCATACGGTCTATATCTTTTGATAAACAAGCCTTTATAAGATGCATAGGGTAAATATCCATAGGTAAAACTTTCTCAAACTCACCAGTAAAAACATAAGCCCTTTGAGAACCATGTAAATTGGAGTCTATGGAAAACGGCTTGTTTGAACAGCGAGCAAAGAAACCGCGAGGAAAAGTGTGAGATACACTGAATTTATTCAACCCAGGCATCATCCAACCAAGTCCCTCTTTATAATCTCCCTCTTCTATTACTGTTATTTGATTATCAAACGCTCCAAGAAAGCCTTCCTCCTCTATTCTTGTTCCAGTAAGAACATTACCGGAGATGTATCTCAAATGTTTGTCTTTATTGACATTATTTTCTACTATTCCTTTTATAGAAGTACCTCTTATAACTCTGTAATAACAAGGTTGTTTAACCTCTTGTCCTGTCAATGCTATGATTTTGGTTGCATCATATTTGCTTTCAGCAAAAAACTTGCCTATGTTCAATACATCCAAAAGATTTATATACCAAATTCTTTCCCCTTTGTTTATAGGAGAAATTTTCTCTGCCTGAATAGAAATATTGCCGTAAGGGTGTTTACCCTTGAAACATATTTTCTCTACATTTTGCAAAGAAACAATATCTTCACAAGTAGTTTGAGGGTTTATAGTTAGATAAATTGGTTTCTCAACAACTTTTTTCAAAACATCTATACCCAACTGCAAAGCGGCTTTTTCTCCTTTTAGAACAAAGTTGTAATCTGTAGCAAGAGGAGCAGAGTCAAAACCTTTAATGATAATATACTTTGGAGTTGTATCCTCCTTTGGTATTACATCATAAGGACGTTGTCTTAGCAGTGTCCAAAGACCACTTTCCAACATCTTATTTTTTAACTCTTCTTTTGATAATTCTGCAAGCGAAACTTTTCCAAAATCTTTGAAAGTTTTTTGGTTATCATTTTTTATAACTATCTCTTGGATAACCCTTTTAGCACCTCGTCTCACCTCTTGTATTTCACCACTTATAGGAGAAACAAACTTAATATTTGGTTTTTCTTTGGAGTAAAAAACCGCCGTGCCTATCTCTACCTTATCACCTACGTCTACAAGAAGTTTTGGAGTAATGCCTATGTAATCCAAGGGCTTCAATGCTACACTATCTGGACTGAGACATTCTTTAATTTCTTTCTTTGCCTCCCCCAACAAATGTATATCCAAACCTTTGGAAATCCTTATTTCTTTTGACATGACTTATTACAATTATGTTACCTTAAAAATTTTTAAGTTGCAAAGTTACATTTTTTTGTTTAGTTTATAAAAAAAAGAAGGAATTTATTACAAAAAAATAATTAAATAACCGCACTACGTTTTAAAAAGCCAAAAACGTATGATAACCTATGCTAACCTATCAAAGTAACGACTCTGCTCTTATAAAACTGGCAATACCTGCAGCCACAGGCTGTTTTAAAGACGCTAAGCGTATGTGTTTTTGTAACGGTTTTATCCTTATAAAAGTAGGCTGAGCCTACAGAAATCGGTTTACTGATAATCAATAAGTTACAAATAAAAAGTGTGCACGCGTTTGGTCAGGTCAAAAAATATTCGTAACTTTGTAAGAGAAAAAGATACCTACCACAAAATTAACGATTTTTACCTCTATAACTATCTGATAATCAACAATAACGAATCTTCGTTTCGATTTATCGAAACGAAGATTCGTCGAAATAAAACGAAGATTCATTTTTATAAAATCCCGATTTTGCAAAATTTTTCTTCAAAAAATCTCTCGAAAACGCTGAAAATCAAGAAAAATGCCCATTTTTGGCCCTTCAAAAAAGGTTAAGTAATTGATAATCAGTAGTAGCACCTTTATTTTTTGCTTTTAAATAGGTATTTACGAAAAAACCCGAAAAAATTTTTTTTGACTTTTTTTTATGGGTTATAGATTAAAGGAGCACCTGTATTTAAAAATTTTTAGTATCTTTGCAACTTCTTTGGGAAAAGAGTGAACAATTATAAGAAATAGTAATATAATTTTTTTTTATTATGACTAAAAAATATGTTTATACCTTTGGCAATCTAAAAGCCGAAGGTGATGCGAAAATGAAAAACCTTTTAGGAGGTAAAGGAGCAAATTTGGCTCAAATGTGTCTTTTGAAATTACCTGTTCCTGCGGGATTTACTATAACAACAGAATGTTGTACAGACTATTATACCAACAATTGTCAGTTACCAAATGAACTTGAGGCTCAAGTATGGAGAGGTGTGGAAGAAATTGGTAAAATTATGGGGGCAAAATACGGCGATAAGGACAATCCTCTTTTAATTTCTTGTCGTTCTGGAGCAAGAATATCCATGCCCGGAATGATGGACACAGTCCTTAATATAGGACTTTCCTCTGCTACAATACCTGGACTTGTAAAACAAACTAACAATGAGCGTTTTGTTTATGATTCTTACAGACGTTTGATTATGATGTATGCAGACGTTGTAATGGAAAAGGCTGAGGGTAGAGAGCCTGCTGAGGGTATGGGAATTAGGAAAATACTTGACAACAAACTTGATACTTATAAAGAAAGCAAACATTATAAATCAGATACTGACCTTACAAGCGAAGATTTGAAATTTTTGGCAGAGGATTTCAAAAAAACCATAAAAGAAAAACTTGGTGTAGAATTTCCAGACGATGCCAAAGAACAACTTATGGGTGGTATAAAGGCAGTATTTAAATCTTGGATGGGAGATAAAGCAGTATCTTACAGAAGAATAGAAAAAATACCAGAGGATTGGGGTACAGCGGTAAATGTACAAGCCATGGTTTTTGGTAATATGGGAGAGGATTCTGCTACTGGCGTTGCTTTTACAAGAAACCCTGCAAACGGAGATAATAATTTCTATGGTGAATGGCTTATCAATGCACAAGGCGAGGATGTTGTAGCAGGAATACGTACACCAAACCCATTGAATGATGCTACAAAGAACAAACACAACGAGCATATGATTTCCTTAGAGGAAAGTATGCCTGAGGTATATAAAGAACTTGACCAAGTAAGGAAATCACTTGAACAGTGGTATCACGATATGCTTGATATTGAATTTACCATACAACACAAAAAACTTTATATGCTTCAATGTCGTGTAGGCAAACGTACAGGTATAGCCTCTGTTAAAATGGCTATGGATATGCTAAAAGAAGGGCTTATTGACGAAAAGACTGCTGTATTGAGGGTAAGCACCGAACAACTTGACGAATTGCTTCACCCTATACTTGATAGCAAAGACGAGGAAAATTTTGAGGTTATTGGCAATGGACTACCTGCAGGACCTGGTGGTGCTTGCGGTAAAATTGCTTTGTCTTCTGAGGAGGCCATTCGTCTTAACTACAAAGGAGAAAAAGCGATACTTGTTAGAGAAGAAACCAACCCTGAGGATGTTGAAGGAATGCGTGCAGCAGAAGGAATTTTCACAGCAAGGGGAGGTATGACCTCACATGCTGCTCTTGTAGCCAGAGGTTGGGGAAAATGTTGTATTGTTGGTAGTGAAGACCTTAGCATAGACAACAAAAACAAAGAAATAACCATAGGCAACAAAAAATTCAAGGAAGGTGATGTTATTTCACTAAACGGTACAAAGGGTAATGTTTATTCTGGTGCTGTAAAAATGGTTTCTCCAAGCGAATCACCTTTGTTTAAAGAATTTATGAATATAGTAGACAAATACCCTACCATATCAGTTGAAACCAATGCCGACAACCCTATAGATACAAAACAAGCACTTGAATTTGGAGCAAAAGGTATAGGTTTGTTTAGAATAGAACATATGTTCTATGGAGAAAATTCTGCAGAGCCTTTGGCTATTATGAGAAAAATTATTCTCTCTGATTCTACAGATGAAAGAAGAAAACATCTTTACGAATTGCTTCCTTATATGAAAGAATCCGTAAAGGAGACACTGAAAATAATGACTGGCAAACCTGTTACTATTCGTTTGATGGACCCTCCTTTGCATGAGTTTGCTCCAAAAGATACTGCACAACAAAAAACTCTTTCAGAAAACTTGGGTATAACAATGGAGCAGTTGCAAGAGAGAATTGCCGCTTTGCAAGAAGTAAACCCTATGATGGGTATTAGAGGTGTGCGTTTGGGTATTCTTTATCCGGAGATTTCAGAATTACAATTCCGTGCTTTATTTGAGGCTGAGGCTGAGGTAAGAAAAGAAGGTTTCAACCCTGAATTGGAGATAATGATACCTTTGACCATGGGCGTAGAGGAATTAAAAAATCAAAGAAAGATTTGCGACAAAGTTCATGCTATGGTAGAGAAAGAAAAAGGAGTTTCTATTCATTTCTTATTTGGCACCATGATAGAAATACCACGTGCTACTTTGGTTGCCGATAAAATAGCAGAAATAACAGACTTCTTCTCCTTTGGAACTAACGACCTTACTCAAATGACCTTTGGTTTTAGTAGAGATGATGTTAATTTAATACTATCCGACTATACTGCTAAGAAAATTTTGAAATATGACCCATTCCAAACCATAGATTTTGACGGAGTAGGACGTTTGGTTAAACTTGCGATAGAAAATGGTAGAAAAACCAACCCTAATCTTCGCGTAGGAGTTTGTGGAGAGCATGGTGGTGATAGTCAAAGTGTTAAATTCTTCTATACTTGTGGAGTAAATTATGTGTCTTGCTCACCTTTCAGAGTACCTTTGGCTCGTTTGGCGGCAGCACAAGCAGCAATAGAAAACAACTAAAATTTAAAAATAAACTTTTTATTTTAAGTGGTGAGTCTAAAAAAACTCACCACTTTTTTTTTATCAAAATTTTATAGGTCAGCATAAACTGTAAAAAGGTACATCTACTACTTTTTATAGGTTAATATGTAGTGGGATAAGTTATCATAAATCACAGCACGAGGCTACTTTATAACACCCATAGAGTATTATAACAGGGCAAAGTTGTTAAGGGGTTTTTCTTATTTTTGTACAAAAGAGTGTTGTAGGGATAGGAGAATTTTTTTGATTTGTTTTTCTATCTCGTGATAGTTGTATTTTTCCTTACTAACAAAAGAAAGAGAAATATCCATATTTGATCTGTTTTCTTTTAATGTAGATTTGAGAGAATGGTTGTTTAATCTCCAAGCCTCTCTTATGCGTCTTTTTATGTAATTTCTATTTACTGCTTTTTTATGATAACGTTTTGAACAAACAATAAGTACTCTCAATCTACCCTCCCCTTTTTCAGCAAGAAATCTTACACTGAAAGGATACGAAATAAAAGCCTTTCCGTGAGAGAAAAGGCTATCTATTCTATACTTGGAACACAATCTTTCTTGTTTTGGAAAAGAAAACATCTGCTATTATTGTTCTTCTTTTTGTTTTTGCAAATCACCCAAATAGTTGTCCAAAGCCATAACCATAGAATGATTTTTTTGAGTAGGAGCAGTAACAGAAACTTTTATTTTTACTCTATTTAAAGCGCCTATAGTACCTCTACCAAAAGCAGCAAAACAAGCATCGTCAGAGGTTGTTTTTGGAAAATTTTGTAAAAAAGATTTTACTCCTATTGGTGAAAACAATACTACCATATCAAATTTTGTTATGTCTATTTCCTTTGCCATGTCTTTTTTGGGCTCAGATTTATACATAACAATTTTGGTATAGTCTATACCTTTGGCATCAAGTTTCTTAAAGTTTTCCTTTCTAGCATCTTTAGCACAAGGAATCAAAAACTTTTCATCCGAATGCTTCATTATAACATCAATAAGGTCATCAAAAGTCAATTTGCCATAAAATATCTTACGCTTACGATACTGTATGTAATTCTGCAAATAATTAGCCACAGTATCCGTAATGCAAAAAAACTTCATAGAGTCAGGAATTTTTATTTTCATTTCGTTAACAAAATGAAAATAGTTGTCTACGGACAATTTGCTTGTCATTATCACAGCAGAATAATCCAACAAATCTATTCTCTGCGCCCTATATTCCTTATTGGAAATACTGACTACATCAAAAAACTTGTTGAAAGTCAAATTTACTTTATACTTGTCTATTAGAGTTTTATATTGCGACCTTTCCATATCTAAAGGTGCCGGTTGGGAAATAAGTATATTCTTTATCTCGCTATTAACCATAAAGTTTTTAACATTAAAAAAACAATAACTTGTATAACAATAAAAGTGGCAACAATTCCACGATGCAAAGGTAGAAAAAAAGATAAAACTGAGAAAATTTAAACGTAGTAATAATTATATAAAAACTTCTTATTATTCTTGTAAGTAACACTAAAACAATAAAAAACAAAGAAATTATAAAGAATATTTTTTTTTGATAAAAGTCTGTATAAACTATACAAAATTGAGGTAAAAACAAGAGAAACCCGAGCAAAATATCAAAATTGTAGTGTATTTGAATGTAGTATCGAGATATTTTTACTGCCCTAAAAACCCAACCAAAAAACCTTATTATAAATATTTTTACAAAATAGATGATTGTTATAACTATATAAGTAAAACCAAGAAGAGCTATATCTGAGAATTTATCAATAAAAGCAAAAGATGAAGTTGTGCATAAGCAAAAAAAAGTAAACAGCGATATTATAGGCAAGAAGACCGAAAGCATCGGCAGAACAGAAAAAGCATCTGTTTTTTCTCCGTCCTTAGTAAGTATAGCAAGTTGATTTTTAGAAAACAACGATACAACAATCTCACTCATTCTATTTCTTGCAAATTTAAAAAATAAAGCAAGTATCAGTCCTAAAACTATAAAAATCAAAAAAAAAGAAGCTGTACTTTGATTATCTTCTCTTTTAACCAAGTAAAGGTTATTGTGATTTACAGAGGTTTTTTCTATAAACAAACTTTTTTCTCTTTTCAAAGGAAGCAAAGAGTCATTAAAAATAGAAGTCAGGTAATTTTTAAAATATATGGTATCCCCTTCAACCTTTAAATTATTAAATTCACTACTTTTGTATAAGTAGTTCGCCACATTGCTATCTGAGGTCTGTATTTTCAAAGTACTATCTTGCAACATCTCCTTCCTTTATCTCATTACAAGGCAATATTTATTTTCGTTTTTCTATCCTTATTAAAAGTAAATCAAAGACATTTTAGCATAAAACCACGCGAAGGAATGTTTTTGATACTTACATTTTTATCTAAACTCAAATATTTTCTCAAAAAAGAAATATACACATCCATAGAACGAGAATAATTATAACTTATACTATACCACAGAGTATTAAGTATCTTATTTCTCAATACAGGATAATTCATTCTTTTAGCAAGCAAAAGCAATATTCCTGCTTCTTTCTTTGTAAGTGTTTGAAACAATGATTGTCCTGCAAAATTATCTATACTCAACAATCTATTTTTATAATTAAAGTTATATTTTCCTATTGTGAATACTGCGTTATCTATTTGTTGTATTTTCTGATTGTTAATATGAGCATTAAGTTCTTTTATAGCAACATTGCTTTTGACTGCAGAAAAAGTATCATCTGCTTCTATAACTTGTCTCATTTGCTCTTCGTTTTCGCACATAAATATTATAGGAGTGCAAGTATCTATTTGTCTTATTTGCTTGATAAAAGGAGTATCGTTTATAGCCTCAGCGCCCAAAACAAGAGCGTCCAAGCGTTCTTGCTCAGCTATGGACAAAAGCGATTCAAGTTTTTCTACCACAAAGATTTTTGCGTTGTACTTCTCAATTCCTCTTTTTATTTTCTTTGCCAAATCAAAAGGAATTTTCACCAAAAATATTTGACGCTTAAATTTTTTTTCCATAAAAAGAACATTATTTAACAATTCTAAACAACTTATTCCAACGTATTTTCTTAAATAAACCGCTTTGGTCTTTATTCCAAGACAACCAAACAAAAGAAGCCTTACCTACAATATGGTCTTCGGGTACAAATCCCCAAAAACGAGAGTCTGCCGAATTGTGTCTATTATCACCCATCATCCAATAATAATCCATTTTGAAAGTATAATTTTTTGCAGGTTTGCCATTCAAGAACCATTGATTACCTCTCTTTTCCAAACTATTTCCTTCAAAATTCACAATAGCACGCTGATAAAACAATATATTATCCTCATTAAGTTCTATTGTCATACCCTTCTTTGGAATAACAACCTTGCCATAATAATCTACATTCCAATTATATCTATCTGAATAAGGGAATAAATCCTCGTGCTTAAAGCCTTTCATTGTTATCATGGGCTCTATTGCATTGACGTATTCTTGTTGCTTGATTTTGTTTATCAATTCTTTACTCAAAGGAAGTGTAGGATATGATTTTAGAGTGCTTATAGATTCTTGTCCTATATGTAAACCTTCAAAAAACCTTCTTACATCATTGGAGTCACAAGGCATATTCTCATATTTCAAAGGTATGTAAATTTGACAATGCACCAAAGTATTATCATCAAGCAAAGAATAATCAAATTCTTTTTCCGATAATGGCTTTGCAAACTGTCCTTTGAAGTAATCGTTAATTGTATTGATTTGATATTTAGGTAAATCTGCATACCAATAACAATACATAATAGACATATCTTCTTTACTTACACCTATATTCAAAAGCTCTTTCTCATTTATATAGTAACCGTCTTTTATTTTTACAGCATAGGTCAATTGGTAATCCTCCGGAGAGTCTATTTTCTTACCATTTATATAGACCTGAGCATTTTTTATTTCCAATGTTTCTCCCGGCAAACCAATACAACGTTTTATAAAGTTTTCTCTCTTATCTACAGGACGTGATATTATATCGCCAAATTCTTGTTTGTATTTCCAAACGTTTTCCCTTCCATATTGTCTCACCAAAGAATAATAACTCTTGTTACTCTGATATACTGTGCTTAAAGTATCTCCATCTGGAAAATTAAACACAACTGCATCGCCACGCTCTATTTTTCCCAAGCCAGGCAAACGATGATACTTCAATTGCAAAGCCTCTATATACGATTTGGCTGTAGTAAATGGCAAAGTATTATGCACTAAAGGAAAACTCAAAGGAGTCATCGGTACTCTTGGACCATAGGCTATTTTGCTAACAAACAAGTAATCACCGACCAAAAGACTTTTTTCCATAGAGGAAGAAGGTATTTTATAGGCTTCAAAACCAAAAGTTCTAATTATTGTAGCAGCAATAACAGCAAAAATAATGGCATCTGCCCAATCTCTTGCGGCGCTTACTTTGTGCTTTGGTGCATCCTTAGGATTGGTATAAATTTCTTTTTTGCTCCATCCCAAAATAGGCAACATAACAAAAGGAAACAAGGCAACCAATATTTGATAACCAAGAGAATATCTTTTAAAACACTTTGCAAACTCTACAAATATAAGTATTATTGTAAAGATATTCAAAAACGGTATCAAACAATAAACAAACCACCAATATTTTTTGTTTATTATCTTTGTGGCAATCCACATATTATAAAAAGGTATTAAGGAAACATACCCCTTATATCCTGCCTTACTAAATATTCCCCACAAGCCTACGAATACCAAGATGGTTAGTATTGCAAATATCAACAAATATATATCCATATTTTTTTACTTTAAAGAAAATGAAGTCTCTCTTTGTATAATAAAAAGGTTTCAACCTCGTTTATTTTATACTTCAAACGTTAAATTTGTATTATTATTTTAATATTATGAAAAAAAGTATCATCATTGTATTACTTGCTATTTGTGGACTAACAAGCAATATATTTGCACAAAACAAATCTTTGGAAATAAACACAAAAAAGATGGCTCATCTTATGTGGCTGATAAATGCCTATTATGTTGATACCTCAAACATATCAAAACTTTCCGAAAAAGGTATTGAGGCAATGCTCAAAGAACTTGACCCTCATTCTGTATATATTCCAACTAAAGAGGTACAAAATATGAATGCTCCTTTGCAGGGGAATATTATAGGTATAGGAGTTACTTTTCAACTTTTGAATGATACAATACATATTATGGACGTTGTAGCCGAAGGACCTGCAGAAAAAGTTGGTATTTATCCGGGAGATAGAATAATAAAAGTAAATGACACCGTAGCAACAGGCGATAGTATCAACAACGAATGGGTAATTAGCAGGCTAAGAGGAAAGAAGAACACTATTGTCAAAGTAGATATTGACCGCAGAGGCAAAGGTGTTATCTCTTTTGACATTAAGCGAGATAACATCCCACTAAACAGCATAGATACTTGGTTTATGATAGACAAAGAAATAGGTTATGTATCACTTAGACGTTTTTCGCAAAATTCTGATGAAGAGTTAATAAATGCTATCAATGATTTGAAAAAACAAGGTATGAAAAAACTCATTTTTGACCTTAGAAGCAATGGAGGCGGATATTTGGAAAGTGCTTTCAAGATATGTGAAGAGTTTTTGCCTGAAAACAAAATGGTTGTTTATACACAGGGAGAAAAACAACCTCGTCAAGAATGGAAAACCTCTAAGAGAAAAGGTGTTTTTGAAAAAGGTAATATGGTAATTCTTACAGACGAATATTCTGCTTCTGCTTCTGAAATAACCTCCGGCGCAATGCAAGATTGGGACAGAGCAGTAATAATGGGGAGAAGAACTTTTGGCAAGGGGTTGGTACAAAGACCTTTTAATTTGGAGGAAGATGGCTCACAAGTAAGGCTTACGGTAGCAAGATATTATATTCCTTCTGGACGCTGTATTCAAAAACCTTACGAAAATGGTGCAGACGATTATAGATTGGACTATCAAAAACGTTATTCTCATGGAGAAATGGTTTATGCCGATTCTATTTCTTTTGCCGATTCTCTTAAATATTACACTAACAACAACCGCGTTGTTTATGGTGGAGGAGGTATTATGCCAGATATTTTTGTGCCTATGGATACTACAAGAGCCTCTGATTACTATATTAATTTAAGAAGTAAAAATCTTTTCAATGAATTTTCTATCAATTGGGCAGAAACTCACAGAGAAGAATTTTTAAAAAAATGCCCGACCTTTGAAGATTTTGATAAGGCTTGGGAGTCTTTAAACCTATTGAAAGAATTTCAAGACTATGCTTTTTCACACGGAGTAAAACCTACTGAAATAAAAACAGAATGGGTGGACAATATGTTCAAAAATTATTTGCAAGACTTTAAGAAAGATTCTACAAAAACTTACACTTCATATACCGACTATGCAAATAATATTTTTGAAAACGACTCTATACTAAAAACCATTTTGGAACAAGCAAAACAAGAGGATGAAAAGCAACAAGAATTAGTAAAAGGCTCTAATATTTACATAGAGTCCAATCTTAAAGGATTTATAGCAAGAAATCTTTACGGTACAAAATATTACTACAAAAGCGTATCCCAAAACGATGAAACATTGCAAAGAGCTATAGAGTTATTGAAAAACGATAAGCAATACAACGAAATACTAAAAGAAAGAAAAAAATAATTTTTTCAAATTTTGTTTATTTTTATTGGTAAAGGGAAAGGGTGATTATTCTTTCCCTTACTTTATCGGGCAACAAATATCTTATATCTTTATTATTCTTTATCAACGAGCGTATATAAGAAGAGGAGATATTTATCAAAGGAGGTGTAAGCAAATGTATATGTTTGTTGGTTTGCAAAGGCTGGTATTTAGAGTTTTCTCGAGGGTAAACATATATATTATAATTGTCGAGTATCTTGTTGTAGTCTTTCCATTTATCAAAATTTTCCAAATTGTCTTGTCCCATTATCAAAGAATAGGTGTTGTGTGGATAAAGTATTTTAAGATACTGTAAAGTATTTATTGTATATGAAGGCTTAGGCAAAGAAAACTCTACATCGCTAACAGAAAATAAAGGATTGTCCTCTATTGCCAAACTTACCAATTCTAATCTTATTTTATCATCTATCAGTATGTTTTTATCTTTCAAAGGATTGTGTGGTGAAACGACAAAACAAACATTATCAATATGAGTATTTTCTACTATGTGGTTGGCAAGTATCAAATGCCCGTAATGAATGGGGTTGAAACTACCAAAATACAAACCAATATTTTCTCTTTTTTCCATACCTTAAGATTTGAATATTTATTTTTTTATCTTGCAAATATACAAAAACAAATAAAATACCCCACCTTTTTTTTGCCAGGTTTCCATAGTTTATTATAAGTTAGCATAAGTTACAGCCACAGGCTGTTCTTTAAGGGTATAGCCACACACGCAGGATGCAGGCTATGCCCGTGCTTGTAACCTTAAAAAGGTTATAATAACCTATAAAAAAACACTAAAAAATATTTTTTCGGGAAATTTCGTAAATACCTATTTAAAAGCAAAAAATGAGGGTGCTACTACTGATTATCAGCGATTTAACCTTTTTTTAAGGGTCAAAAATGGGCAATTTTATTGATTTTCAGCGTTTTTGAGAGGTTTTTTGAAGAAAAATTTTGCAAAATCGGGATTTTATAAAAATGAATCTTCGTTTTATTTCGACGAATCTTCGTTTCGAGAAATCGAAACGAAGATTCGTTATTGTTGATTATCAAGTAGTTACAGAGATAAAAATCGTTAATTTTGAGGTAGGTATCTTTTTCTCTTACAAAGTTACGAACATTTTTTGACCTGACCAAACGCGTGCACACTTTTTATTTGTAACTTATTGATAATCAGTAAACCGATTTTCTCATTTTTTTTGTAAGTTTTGTTAGGTTTGCAGGCATTGTCAGTTTTATAAGGGCAGAGCCGTTATTTATAGGTTAACATAGGTTGAGATAGGGCAATGCCGTTACTTTTTTATAGATTAGCATAGGTTGTTATAAGTTATTATGAGTTAGCATAAGGGCAAAGTTGCAACTTGTGGGTACGGCTTTGCCCTAATAAAACAGGCTAAGCCTGCAACCTATGCTAACTCATTATAAACTTATGCTAACCTAGCAAGAAGTAACGGCTTTGCCCTTATAAAACAGGCAACGCCTGTACCCTTATAGAACACCCTGTGGATGTAGGCTTAGCCTGTTATTTTTTCTAATTCTTCTATAGAAAGTGCTTCTGCTGGGTCGTATATATCATAATATATATCTGGCACGACTCCTCTACCCTTTTCTTTTCCTACAAACCTACCGAACATAGAGGAAAGGGTAACCCTAAATTTAGAATTTGGCAAAATAATGGTCAATGGGTCAGCATAAAAAGCCTTTATCTCTCCTTCCTCACCTATAACCTTACATTTTTTGTTATAGTGTTGCAAAAGAGAAGCAAAGATAGCAGCAGCAGAATAGGAATTACGAGACTGTACTACAAAAACCTCGCCTTCAAACTTAGGTACAGAATTTTTGACACTAAAAGTATATTTTCTTTGAGTATAATCCCCGTTATTTCCTTCTCTTATCAAGTATTCGTATCTTTGATTATCTCTTTCTTTGCTAAATTTTGCCGTCCAAGTACCTGCATAAATATCTTCTTTACTGTTTATAAAAAATCCTGCTAAAAAGCCCGTTAAATTAACCATACCTCCACTATTATTTGTAATATCTACATAAAGACGTTTTATATTTTGTTTTTTAAGTGTTTGAAAATAAGAATATATACTATCTCTAAAAACAAATATATTTGAAGGTGCAAAAGTGTTAACCCGCATAATTGCCACACTTTTAAGAGTATCTATTTGTAAATAAGTATTAGTTTGATTCTTTGATTTTTTGCCTCTTTGTTGCCTTGTAAAATAAGAGGTAAAAATATTACCCACACTGTCTTTATATGTGTATTGTATGCTGTCCTCCACCATATTATAAGAGCAGTAATTCCTTAACATATTCAAAAAAGTAGGTCTATACATAGGCTCTACCATTGAATTTCTTTCAAAAAAAATCTGCCTTACCTCCTCAACGCTATTATCTCCAACACTTACAAGAAGATATTTCTCATTATCTTTTTCAAAAAATACGCTATCACCAACTTGGTCAAACTTAGGAAAAATTATTCTTCTTGTCATTTCCTTTTGCATTTTCAAAGGTATATGCACACTCGAATGTAAATCCAAATAAGCATTAAGTTTAGTCATCTCAAGAAAAAACTGCCTTTTTGTTAAAGGTTGTTTAATGGAATTTTTGAGACTATCTATTTTTTGTTGCCATTGCTCTTGAGAAAGTATCAAAAACGGATAAGGATGTACGTCTAATAATTTTTCATAAAAAAAATCTATATCCTCCTGCATATCTTTTACCTTTATTATTTTTTCTGCTTCTTGAGAAAACAAAGGCAGAGATAAACTTACAAGTAAAAACGCAAACACTACGTATTTATTCATAAACACTTTTTTTTTAATTTGTGCAAAAATAGAATATTTTCTCAATATATATATATAAGGCAACAAAACAAGTAAAAACAAATTGAATAACAAAAAAAACAAAAAAAATATTGTCTATATGATAATTTTGACTAACTTTGCAAAAATTTTTTTTGAGAGTAAAAGAGATTTTTACAAGAATTATTATTAACAAAAAAAGACTTAAAAAGATGCCAAAATTAAAAACCCGCTCAGCTGTAAAGAAGAGATTTACACTTACAGCATCAGGGAAATTAAAAAGAAGACATGCTTATCATAGTCATATTTTGACTAAAAAGTCTAATAAGAGAAAAAGAAATCTTTGTTCTTTCACAACAGTTTCCGTTGCTGATGAAAAGATTCTTAAAGAGATGCTTGTTAGATAAAGAAAAGTTAAATGTTTTCAAAAAAGAGTTAAAAAAATAATTAACCATTGTATTAGTTTTAAGAGCCTCAAAAAAAGAAGGACACTGATACAAAAAAAAGAAGAAAAAGAAAAATGCCAAGAAGTGTAAATGCTGTTGCTTCAAGACAGCGAAGAAAAAAAATCCTTAACCGTACCAAAGGTTATTGGGGAAGAGGTAAGAATGTTTGGACCGTTGCGAAAAACAAATGGGAAAAAGGTCAAACCTATGCTTACAGAGATAGAAAAGTAAAGAAAAGAGAATTTCGTGCTTTGTGGATTAACAGGATAAATGCCGCTTGCAGATTAAACGACATATCTTATTCTGTATTTATGGGGTTGTTGCACAAAAACAACATAGACCTTAATCGTAAGGTCTTAGCAGACCTTGCAATGAACAATCCTGAGGCTTTCACTGCAGTAGTAAAAGCAGTTAAAAAATAAAATGTTTAACCGTTAAAAAAAGAGGGATTACATAAGATGATGAACGAATTGATGAAATATGTCGAGAGCCAAGAAACACAGGAAAGAAATTTTCCAATATTTAAGGCAGGTGATACCATTACGGTTGCATACAAAATCAGAGAAGGAAATAAGGAAAGAATACAGGCTTTCCAAGGTATAGTTATACAAATTTCCGGTCATAAAATGGAAAGAACTTTTACTGTTAGAAAAATATCAAACGGTATAGGTGTGGAAAGAATATTCCCTATGAATAGTCCTTTTATTGACGAAATTAAAGTTAATAAATATGGTGTAGTTCGTAGAGCAAGAATTTACTATTTGAGAAAACTTTCTGGTAAGAGTGCAAGAATAAAGGAAAGAACCATAATCAAAAAATAATAATTCTGTTTTAATGAAAGATAGCAGCAAGGCTAATGTTAAGCCTTGCTGTTATCTTTTTTGCTATAAGAGACAAAAGAATAATTAATTATTAAAAAATAGATAACTTATTATTTACTATTTGATAAAATTAAGTATAATAAATTACACAGTAGTTTATTGTTTTATCAAAAAAAGTGGGTGGAGTTTTTGTAAAACTTTACCCGCTAAAAATTAAGAATGGCTTTGCCTTTATAGTGCACCCTGTGGGTGCAGGCTGTAACTGAGGCTATGCCCTTATAAAACACCCTATGGGTGTATCCTTATAACAATCCTCTAAGGTTATTACTTCCAATATGTAACTAGGACTGTTTTACTCCGTTGGCACTGCCTATTACTCCGCCTTTAACCGCTCCGCAATCAAAAACATTCTCGCTTATCCAATTCTCATTCCAAACTAAATCAATGCCTGCCTTTGCCCAATTAAGAAATAATCGCTCTTCTCCCGTAGATGTTACCCTGCTTCTGTTATGCACTCTGACGCAAACTTTGTATTCTGTGTTGCCGTATGGATTTGTGATTTTGTTTCCATTCATATCCTCTATCCAAATATCGGGGCTATCCCACATAATACCATTTGTAACACTCGGAACAGTGCCATCATCTCCCGCTACATCCCTGACATAAAGGTCGCAACGAACAGATTTTGAGCTATTTTAACAGCTTCAAATGCATTTACAAGTCCATAGCCATATACAGTATCGTATCCCGTACTCCCCAAATCTTTTGCGGTTGTGTACAATATATTCTTTATTTCTGATTCGGTTAAGTATGGGTTTTCTGATAGCATTAAAGCAACTACACCTGTAACTTGTGGACAAACTGCTGAACTACCTCCAAATCTATGAGTATAATTCTTGTTTTCATAACCTTTAATTCCCATTCTATCTGTAGTGGTTATATCACCTTGCAAATCAATATTACCTGACGGTGCAACCAAATTTATGTTTTGTCCCCTACTACTATAAGACCAAATATCACCATTTCTATCTACGGAACCAACAGCAATTACTCCCTCTAAATTTGCAGGGAATGTTACTCCATGCGAACTGTTATTAGAATTACCCGACGCGAATACTACAATAGCCCCTTTACCATTTCTACCATTAGTTCTTGCTCTATCTATGGCGTTGGCAATTGCATCTGAATAGATCGATAGACTACGGAAACCCCAAGAATTACTTAAAACATCAGCTTGCATAATATCCCATGCATAATCTATAGCGTTAGTTATATCTGCAATAGACTCCCTAAATCTTACACAACCTGATACATCAAGATACCAATTATTAAAAATATTGACAGGCAATATTAATGATGTTGGTGCAATACCTTTTATTCCAATATTGTTATTATGCTCTGCACAAATAATTCCCGCACAGGCTTGCCCATGACCGAATTTATAATCATTAGAAGGATTATAGTTATTCGGCTTACCATGTGTATCTGGATTATGAGAAGAATAAGAAGGTGTATATCCTGTAAGTACTCTATTACCCATATCTTCATGATATTCTACACCATCATCTATGACAGCAACCCTAACAGGTAAATTACTTCTCGTTATCTCCCAAGCATCAGATACATTTATACCTATATTATTTGTGTTATTTAAATAATATTGAAAACTATAAAGGCTATCAGAAGTTTGTTCAATAGGGAAAATAAAGTTAGGTTGAGAATACAAAACCAAACCACTTTCATATAATTTGTTTGCATAAATAAATAAACTATCCCAATGGAAAACTTCTAAAGTAAAGGTATTGTACTTAGATGTGGATTTAATAAATACTTCATTATTGCATATAGAAGTGATTTCGTCTATAGTAATACCGTTTTGGGGTTGTAATAATATCTCTCCTGTTAATATTAGTTCTATATCGTCTAATGTATATACAGGTATATATTGTGTAAAAATATTATTTTTAGTTTTTAAAAACGTATCATCATTAATGTTAGATACAATTAGATTTTGTCTTATATATACAACAGAATCTGCAAATTGTAAAGTTGTACTATCTATCACTTTAGTATCTATCTTAATAGAATACTTATTGTTCAAAGCAGTTAAGTATATTTTTTTACCACCTGACCAATAATAATCTTGTGCATATAAATGATTTACAATAATCAATAGCACAAAACTCAATATAATAACTATCTTTTTCATAACTTTATTCTGTTTCATTTTTAATATTTATAACTTTTGTTATTACATTATCAGGAAGTATAAGAGGTTAGTATATTGCAAAACAAGGAGTGGTATCCCCGAAGATACTATCATAATCTTCTGGTAATGTTTGCCTACAATCAAAAACTATTTCTGTTCCTATTTCCAATGCATATAAAGGTTCTTGCACAGGCAAGCCTATAGCATTGTTGTAATATAATGTATCATCGTATCTGAGACGATAGTATGTACCACTTTCACCAAAATCATCTTTATTTGTAACGGATATAACTACTCTATTCCCTTCACAATAACCTAATATCCCGATTATTTTTCCATCTATACGAATAGAATCTGTTGTCGGCTCTTTTCTTTTTTCTTTTTCGTCGTCGTCGTTGCAGGCAAAGAAGGTTACTCCTGTGAATATTGCCATAAATAAAAATATTA
>CAZVEO010000009.1:0-39097 GCA_964626385.1 uncultured Bacteroidaceae bacterium | reverse complement strand
TGCGTATAATAATAAAAAAGTTTAATATTTATGAGAAAGCGAGATAGGGTAAAGAATTTTGTTTTGGACGGTTCAAAACCATATTTTAGACCGTTCAAAAGTTAGTTTTAAACCGTTTTCTTTATTGCCATATTGTTTTTTTTAAAGTCTTTGCTATTTTTGGGTTGTTATTTTCTTATTTTTAGTTTGGCGAATTTTAGTATTAAAACTCTTTCTCCAGATAGTTCAAAATCCACTTTGGCTCTCTTATCTCCTTGTACAACCTCAGTACTGACAACCCTGCCTACGCCAAATTTGGAATGCATAACTTCCACTCCCTCTTTAATGTCTTCCATTTGTGCAAGTGTCCATAAAGTATCACTTGATTGAACGGTTGATTTTAGCTTTAAATTCAATGAATTAGATACTTCTTTACTTTTAGAAGAAAAAGAAAACGTTGGTTTCTCTTTTTTTGCATTTAAAACATTATTTCTCAAAGATATAAATGGTTTTTCTCTACCTTTACTTAAAGGAAATAAAGATTTGGTGGTTTCTTTTTCTTCTTTTTCGTGTATTATGTATTTGTCGTCTATTTCGATAACAAAACGCGAAGTCTCTGTTATATCAACATTGCCATGACGATAACGCATATTTGCCGAGGTCAAATAAAGTTCTTTTCTTGCTCGAGTAAGAGCAACATAAAACAAACGTCTTTCCTCTTCTATATCTTCCCTTTGAGCAAAAGCCATGGTAGAAGGAAACAGATTTTCTTCCATACCTACGACAAAAACATTATTAAATTCCAAGCCCTTAGCCGCATGTATGGTCATTAATTTGACTTGATTATTTTCCTCATTTTCTTCTTTATCTGTGGAGGTCATTAAGGAAATTTGTTGCAAAAAGACACTTAAACTCTTATTGCTTATATCTATTGCCTCTCCAGTCAAAGCGTCTATTAGGTTGTCCTCTGTGCTTTCAGCAAAGGACTGCATACCTGCCAAAAACTCATCTAAGTTTTCCAACCTATCCTTATCCTCTTCTTCCTTTAACAAGGCTAAATCCGTCCTCATACCTGAGCGTTTAATTATATCTTTGCCAAGTGTATAAGCATCGTCCTCCTCCACCCTAATAGAAAAACTTTCTATCATAGTACAAAAATCATTCAAAACCGCTACTGCCCTACTCTTTATACCAAACGTGTTGTTGTAAGGGAGTTTTTTTGCAACTTTGTATAATGATTGTCCTGTTTGCAGACTTGCTATTTTAAGCCTGTCCAATGTTGTAGCACCTATTCCTCTTGATGGGTAATTGATAATACGCTCAAAGGCTTCGTCATCATCGTTATTAACCACCAAACGAATATAAGCCACAGCATTTTTTATCTCCCTTCTAGAATAAAAAGAGGTACCACCGTATATAATATAAGGTATGTTGTTTAAACGCAAAGCATCTTCAAAGTTTCTTGACTGAGTGTTGGTGCGATAAAGTATGGCTATCTCTCCTCCTTTTTCTCCGTTTTTGATAATATCATTTATCTTTTTTGCAACAAATGTAGCCTCTTCCCTATCTGTAGCCAAAGCAAAATAATGCAAATAATCTCCGTTAGAATTCTCTGTCCAAATAGTTTTTTTTATCTGATGTTCGTTGCGAGCAATTATTGAATTAGCGGCCTGTATTATGTTGTTTGAGGAGCGATAGTTTTGTTCCAACTTAAAAACATGTGCCTGTGGGTAGTCCTTATTAAAGTTTAGAATATTGCTTATAGAGGCTCCACGAAAAGAATAAATACTTTGAGCATCATCACCCACAACACAAATATTTTTATGATACTCAGCAAGTTTTTTAATAATAAGATATTGAGAATAATTGGTATCTTGGTATTCGTCAACGAGTATGTATTGAAATCTCTTTTGATACTTTTCTCTTACATCAGGACACTCCCTTAATAATACATTCATATTAAAAAGTATATCATCAAAATCCATAGCCATAGCCTGACGCAAACGGTTTTGATAAGCCAAATATACTTTATAAAACTGCCCTATATTTGATTTTTCATCCTCAGCAATAAAATCCACTCTTTGAGAATAGTCCTCGGCAGAAAACAATGAGCATTTTGCCATAGATATACGAGAAAGAAGCCTGCCCTTTTTGTAGTTTTTTTCATCCAAATGTAAATTCTTAACTACATCTGTTATTAGTTTTTTGCTGTCCTCATCATCGTATATGGTGTAGTTTCTACTATATCCTATACGCTCGCCGTCTATACGCAAAATTTTAGAAAAAATACTATGAAATGTCCCCATCAACAAAGCCTTTGCCTCCACTCCAACCAATTCCACTACCCTAGCTTGCATTTCTTTGGCTGCCTTATTGGTAAAAGTCAGTGCCATAATATTATAAGGAGACACTCCCTGTTGCAAAAGATAAGCAATACGATAGGTAAGTGTGCGAGTCTTTCCACTTCCCGCCCCTGCTATTATCATTATAGGTCCCTCGATTTGAGTAACTGCCGAGAGTTGTTGTTGGTTCAAATCATCTAAAATCATATTACAAAGTTAAAACTTTTTTTCCAAAAAGAAACTGTAATGGTTTACCTATAAGTTTGAATAATTTTGTTTTTTCTTTATTTATCATTTTGAAAAAATGGGTGGTAGGTGTATAGTGTTTTCTTTACATCCAAAACATTAAGATTGACATACACTTCTGTGGAGGCTATGCTTGAGTGTCCCATAATTTCTTTTACTGCCATTATATTTGCTCCTCCTCTTATCAACTCTGTAGCAAAACTATGCCTAAGTATATGAGGGTGAACTCTTTTGTGAATACCTGCTTTTTCTGCTGTTTTTTTTAGCATGGTAAAGATAAATTGTCGTGTCAGTTTTTGTCCTCTTTTCTCTGATAAAAAAACAAAATCAGTATATTCATCCATTTGTTTTTGATGTACGCGATATTTGTCTATATATAATTTCAAATCTTCCAAAACTCTCTTATCTATAGGAATATATCTTTCCTTATTGCCTTTACCGATAATATCTAAATATTCCTCATTGTAATTAATATCCGATAATTTCAAATTAATAAACTCACTTACCCTCATACCTGTGGAATAAAGCAATTCTATTGTAAGCCTATTTCTGAAACCATATGCGGTGGAAACATCTATTGTTTCCATCATTAGTTTTATTTCGCTACGTTCCAAAATTTCGGGCATCTTTTTGTCTATATAGGGAGTAGCTATATGGTCGGCAGGGTTTTGCTCTATTACATCTGTCATTACAAAAAATTTAAACAAAGCCCTTATACCTTGTATTATTCTTGTTTGCGTGCTGTTTCTTAACAAACATTCCTCTTCGCCTGCTTTGCTTTTTTTTTCTAATTGTTCAACAAATTCATTAAGTATTTGCAAACTGACCTCCTTTGGAGTTACACATGGATATTTCTCTTCCAAAAAAGTTATCAATTTTTGGCAATCTATAAGGTAACTTTCCACTGTATTATTTGAAAAAGAACGTTCTAAAGTCAGGTAGTATCTAAAATTTTCTATCTGTTTTGCCCATTCCTTATTCACAATCTCACCCTTCCTATTATATTCATTTTGTGCATTATCATATTTGCTCTTCTTTGAGTACGATAATTTGGTTTGGCAGGGTTGCGTTTCAGCGGTTGTGGTAATACGGAAGCCAACAAAGCAGCTTGTCTTTTGGTAAGATTTTTTGCACTCTTGTGAAAATAATATTGGCTTGCTGCTTCTACTCCATAGATACCATCTCCAAATTCTATAACATTAAGATACACCTCCATTATTCTTTCTTTGCCCCACATAAATTCTATCAACAATGTTTCCCAAGCTTCCAAACCTTTACGAAAATAACTTTTTTGCAACCACAAAAACACATTTTTTGCTGTTTGCTGACTTATGGTGCTTGCTCCAAGTACATTTTTACCTCTTTTTTGATTAACCTTACGGGCATTCTCTATAGCCTTAAAATCAAAACCATTATGATTTCTAAAATTATTATCCTCTGCACTCACAACTGCCGTTATCATATAAGGAGAAATGTCTTCTATATCAACCCAATCTTTTTTTAACCTAACCTCTCTATCCTTAGAAAAACATTGCTCCACACTTCTTTGTATCATAAGCAAAGTAATCGGTGGATTAACAAATTTATAAACAAAAGTTAACACGATAGAAAACACCAAATACCCCAATATAATCCAACCTAAGAGCTTAAAAACTTTTTTCAAACTCCATTTTTTAGATTTTGTTTTATTGTTTGTATTTATCATTTTTTTATCAATAATATTCTATTTCACGCTTGGTTATTTGAAAGGCTTCATTCTCAGAGAACATTATTCTTTGTACCCAATTGCCTTTGTCATCTATAGTGTAAACGTAGTCTAAAATCAAATCTGTATATCCGGGTCTTTCCAATAATTCGGTTTTTACAAAGCCGTCTTTATTATAAGAATAAGTTCCTCTGCTTATAGGTTTATTATCTCCGTCTACCATTGTTATTACCTGCATATTACCATCTTTATTATAAGAATAAGTAGTAAGTATCAATAGTTTATAATTATTGTCGTAATTTTTTCCCTCTACGAGTTTATTTTTTTTATATCTACATTTCGTTAGTTTTTCCAACAAATTATCTCCATTCAAAGCCCTCTCCTCTACTCTATTGCCTTTTTTATCATATTTGAAAATGATTCTCCTTTTTATTTCTCCGCTTTCATTACAATGCACATATTCCTCTGCTCTACCCTTTTTGTCATAAATATAGTAAGTACTATCTTGTTGAAAATCGCGAGCTTCATAGCGTTTGGCTGATAATTGCTTAGTTTGTTTCTTATCATAATAAAAATGCCACTTATATTTTATTTCATTTTTTGAATCATACTTGTAAATATCTGTAACATAACCTTTTTTATTATAAATAGTATAAGAATTCTCCCCGCCTTGATTGTCTATAATACTTCCTTGTATCAAGGAATCTGCACTACCCCAAGCCTCATAACTTATTTCTCTTATTGATTTTATATTACCTTTAAGAGCAGCTTTTTGCAAATCGTTTTCTTTTTCACCACTACTACAAGCCAAGAAAAATATTACACAAGCAATAACATAAAACAAATTTATCAAACTTTTTCTCATTTATTATTTTTTTTACAAAGATACAATTTTTATATTATTTAAGGTTGTATAAGGTTATTTAAATTTAAGGAAATAGAGCCACACCCACAGGGTGTTTTTAGGGGGTACAGCCGTTAAAAAAAACGTAACGGCTCTGCCCTTATCTCAACTTATGCTAACCTATCATAACCTATGCTAACCTATAAAGTTAACGGCCATGCCCTTATAAAACAGGCTGTGCCTGAAAATTTTTTTCGGGAAATCGCGTAAATACATAGTTAAAAGCAAAAAATAAGGGTGCTACTACTGATTATCAATGAGTTAACCTTTTTCGAAGGGTCAAAATTGGGCATTTTTCTTGAAAATCAGCGTTTTCGAGAGGTTTTTTGAAGAATTTTTTTTTCAAATCGGGATTTTACAAAAATGAATCTTCGTTTTATTTCGACGAATCTTCGTTTCGATTTCTCGAAACGAAGATTCGTTGTCATTGATTACCAAGTAGTTACAAGGGTAAAAATCGTTAATTTTCTGGCAGGTATCTTTTTCTCTTACAAAGTTACGAAGAATTTTTGACCTGACCAAACGCGTGCACACTTTTTTTTTGTAACTTATTGATAATCAGTAAACCGATTTCCTCATTTTTGTCGTTAGTTTTGTTAGGTTTGCAGGCATTGCCAGTTTTATAAGGGCAAAGCCATTACAAAAACACATACGCTTAGCGTCTTTAAAACAGCCTGTGGCTGCAGGCTAAGCCTGTGCCCTTATAGAATAGTCTGAGGCTATATTATTTACCACATAGGAGGGCAAAGTCGCATCTTTCACAAGTTTTTATAAAAGGAGTCTCTTTATAAATAGGATTATCTTCTTTATTTATTAGGGAGGAGAGCAAGTTTTTAAGTTCTTTTTCAAATTCTTCGTTGATTTGTTTTGTATAAATCAGAGGCTCTTTATTATAAGAAATATCTCCGTTTTTTATATCTGACATAAACAAAACTGCAGGTTTAATATCTGTTTTGGCATTGTATTTAAAGCGTTTCCCATCTTTTTGATTATATATCAACCAACAATAAAACAATATTTCAAAAATATTTCCCACATCTTTTCTATCTTTCTCTCTTTCAAAAATTTCGGCGATAGATTTTATTCCAAATTTATCTGGTCGTTTTCCTGTTTTGTAGTCCACTATTCTAAAATTATTATTCTTATCTATATCTATACGGTCTAAACGACTTTTGAAATGAAAAGTATGTTCTCCTATTTCCAATGAATATATGAAATTCTCTTCTCCCAAAATATATTGATTTCCCGCTTCTTTGTCTACCTCTACTAATTGAAGCAAGTAACTATTTAAGATCTGCTTATGAAAACCATCAAGAGCGTCCAAATCTTTTTGCCTATTGTAATAATCTCTCTGTTCTGTTTCTTTGTTGAAAGGGTTTTTAAAAGCAGATTCAATAACCCTTGTTATCAAAACCGCATCCTCTGTATTTTTATCTATTGCTCTTATCTCATAATACTTGTTTGCAATAAGGTGGAACATATTACCAAAGGCTATTGCTCTATATTTTTCTATTTCTATATCTTTGGAAAGTCCTTTGATAATAGAGTAATAAAATTTTTTTTCACAATCTATTAATTTATTTAAAGCCGATGCCGATAAACTCTTTCCTCCTGTGTTCAAAAATTTCAGTTCATTTATATCTAATTTGATTTCTTTTTTTTGAGTAGTGTATAATTTATTTCCAACAAAATCTATTTCCTCCGGCTTGTTAGGAAGTTCTATTTTTATTTGCCTTAAAAAACGACTCATTTCCGCCTCTTTTTCTTTTTGTTTGCTATGATAAACAAAGTCCATTCTTTCAGCGGTATGAAAAAGTCTATAAAAATAGTAGGCAAACAATCCTGTTTTTCTTTTTACAGACATCATATTATAAGCCTCCTTAAATGAAAAAGGAATAAATGATGAGTCAGAAGCAATTTTTGGCAAATAATCTTCGGAGGTAGAAAGCATAAGCACGTACCTAAAGTCTAAACACCTCGTTTCCAAAAGCCCCATTACTTGAATACCGTTGGTTGCGTCAGATATTAGGTCAGCACTTTCTTTATTAAGATATTTTCTTATTACATCCGAAAGTATTTCTTCACTTATATCCTCTCTTTTGTAATAATCTAAGGTTTTTGCAAAGCATAGCAATGTTTCATTTATAGACTTCAATACATCTAATTGCCAAAAAGTGCTTGTATCATCTTGTTTTAAAATATCTTGTGCCAATAGTCTTATATTTCTATCAATGTCTTCACTCTTAAAACCTTGCTTTATACATTCTTCTACAATGGTAATTATTTTGTTGTACAACAAAGTTTGAATAAAAGGGTACCCCATGGTAATGTTAACGGAAATATCCTCAGGCAAAGATTTTAAAACCATTGGTATTATACTCTCATCGTGTAGAATTATGGCTATATCGTTAGAGTTTTGATTTTTGTAGTCTATTTCATTTAACCATTGCTTTATGTAAGCAAGTGAAAAAGAAGAATATGAAGATTTTACAATTTTTAGTTTTTGTTGACTATTGCTTATTCTATCAAAACTTAGTTTCTGAAAATTCTCAGGCATAGGAAATTGTTTAATATTCTCCCTTATAAATATACCTGCTTCGTTTTCTTCATTATCAGCATAATAAGTATCATAATCCCAATAAAATTCTGTTTGGTAATCTTGTTTTAAGATTTGAAATATTTTTTTTTCAACTTGATTCAAAACGCTGAAACCAACTATTATTATATGCTTGTATTTCAAAGTTATTTCTTTATTTTCTAACCTTAGAGCAAAGTCTTTGTATATTCTACCAGAATAAGCAATATTTTGCTCAAGTAAAGATTTATTAAAATCCTCATAAATCTCATATAAACAATTCCATATCTTAACAAAATTTTTGATTACAGGTTCTTCGCTATCAAACTTTATATTGAAAAATCTTTGTAGTATTTCTTTTTGTTCTTTCGTTAAAAAATCATCAGCATCAGCTTGCAAATCTTTATATTCCTTTATGTTGCGATAAAAAATCTTTGCTTCTACAAGATGTTTGTCTATTTCATCAAAATCATTAAGCAAGTTTTTACCCCATGTATAAAAATCGGTAAAACTCTCAATACTTTCTCCGTCTAAAAGCGGGTTATGAGAATAATATATCTTGCAATAACTTTTGTATAAATTGTAAATCAATGGTAATTTGTCCATCAATATCTTATCATACACATTGTTTTTTACTACATCATCTATTGATACTATATCAAAAAGAAACGTTGGTTTATCTGAATTGCAAATATAGTTGGAAAGAAAACTTTTTGCCCTTCTATTTGGAAGAATTACAAGAGTGTTCTCAAAATCAATATCTTTATTATTTCTTATACTCTGTGCAACTCTATATAAAAAACTATCTATATTCATTTACTACTCTCTTTTTTTGCTTGCTCTAATTAATGGAAATTATTTCTTGACTTTTTAACACTCTGTTTTCTGTATCTATATACCAAAGATAAGCACTAACATTTTTATAATCCATTTGTTCCAAAAGTTGTTTGTATTCTGTAACTTGGATAATATATTTTTGATGCAAAATTTCGTCTTTTTTTGTAAATTTATAATCCACTATATCTACCCTATCCTGCCCTATCATTATTCTATCGGGACGTTTTGTTATAGTCTTAGAGTCTTGATTTTGTAGTATTATACTTTTTTCATTTAATATTTTATACTTTCCTTCAAACCAAAATCTATCTTTTGAGTAATCAAACATAGCAAACAATATCTTGCTAATATCTTCCCAATCTTCGTAACGTTTTGCAAAAAAAACAGAATATTTTTCAATATCATCTCTGCTTTCCAACATGGAAATAATATTGTGCATATTTGTACCAAAAAGCCTTTTGCTTTCTGTTTCATCAAAAGAAGCATCTCTAAAATAAGTTTCAGATAAAGAAGGAGAAGAAAATACCACCGCATTGTGAGAAAACCATATTGCTTCTGTTTCTTGCTTTGAGGTGTTTTCTAAGGAGGAAGCAATTTGATTATTATTGTCATAAAATACAGGGTCTATATTTTTGTATATGTATTCTTCTTGTGTAGAAGAAAAAGATTCCGCATTTTGTTCTATGTAATTGTACAACAAATCACCAACATTTTTCTCCTCTCCTTTTTTATGTTTTTGGCTATGAGTGGCTATAATGGATAGATGTTTTTTTGCTCTTGTGCAGGCTACATATAAAAGATTATAACTTTCTGCCACCTGCATACTTATTTCCTCTTGATATACTTCATCAAAATCCGTATTTTTTAAATCCGAAATTCTACTTCTCACTACAGGAATATCAATTATCTTATTTTCAGTATTATTAACCCATATAAAATCAGATGTTTTAGATAATGTCCAATTAAAATAAGGGAGTATAACAATATTGTATTCCAAGCCCTTGCTTTTGTGTATTGTTGTAAGTCTTAGAGAATTATCTCCAAAAGACAGCTCTACTTTGTTGTCTTTAAGCGTGGTTTTCCAATAATCCAAAAATTCTTTTACTCCGCCTTGTCTTTCTGTTGCAAAATTCTTAACCGCATCATAAAAAGCTGGCAAAAAAATTGTATCCTCTAATTGTAATTTCTTAGACAAAGTTAGTACTATATCAAACAGAGATATAAGTTTATAATTGCTGTTTCTTATAGTGTTGATATCTTCAATAATGGAAGGTTGATAAGACAATAGATGTTCCTTTGCAATAATTTCTTCTTTGGAAGAAAGAAATTTAAGGGCAGATATTATCAAATTAACAGCATCAGAAGAACTCAAAAGAAAAGCACCATCAGAAACAGGGTTATATTTGTATTTACTTTGGTTTGTAGAGTCTAATTCTTTCATTCTTTGAGCCAACTCCGATAAAACTTCACTTTTTCTACATAATATTGCTATATCTCCCGTTTTATACCCCAAAGACAAATAATAGTCAACCTCGTCTATTGTCTTTTGTAACATATCTTCTTTGTCTATAAATTTTATCACTACCGAACCTTTATCTTTATAATCATCTCTTACTTCTTGGTTTTGATATCTTTCTGCGTAAATATAAGAAAATAGGTTGTTATTAAAGTCTACAATATTTCCATAGGTTCTATAATTTTTGGTTAGGTTGATTGTAATGTTATTTTCTTCTTCGGTCAAACTATTCAATAACCTCCAATCTCCACCATTCCACCTATAAATACTCTGTTTGATATCTCCAAAAATAAAGGTTCTACCATTTGGAGAAGATAAACACTCTCTAACCAAAGGCTCAAATATTTGCCAAGACGAAACACTAGTATCTTGAAATTCATCTATCATTATTCTTTCCAAATACGCTCCAACTTTTTCGTAAATAAAAGAAATAGTATCAGAAGCGTTTGCATCCATAAGGTTTAATTGTGAGAGAACGTCTTTTGTATGTGAAAGAAAAAACACTCCATCTTGTTTTTGCAAGGATAGTTTCTCTTCATACAAAATTTTCACCACTCCCATTGTGTAGATAGAATTATAAAATATCCGCAAAGACCTGTACTTTATTACATTTTCTTGCAAAAAATTATCTATTTCTGCTATTAAATCGGCTAAATCTTTTGGTGTCGTTTTTCCTTTCTTTAAATAATCATCGTCTTCACTATAAAAATTCTCTACCCGTTTTGAAAGTAAGTACGGGTCTTTTAATTCTGCAATCTTTTCTGCAATCTTTGGATATATACTTTTATTTCCTGCTTTAAAATCTGCAATTTTTATATCATATTTTTTTAAAACTTCATAAAACTTAGTCTGATATTGCAGAACTTGAATTTTTATATTATTTATTTCTTTCTTTAAAGTTTTTGCTCTTTTTAATAAATTATCAAAACTATAAATTTCATTTTCCAAAGACTTTATTTGCTCTATTTTGTTTATTGATTTAAGAGCATCATTCAAGTCTTTTTCAAAATTCCAAGACTCATTGTTGTCTTGTTTTTTTATAAAAAAATGATACAACCAATTAGACAATTCTTTGTCGTTGATAGTCTTAGTAATAATATTTCTGACGGCTTTGGTGTTGTAATCTTCCTCATCTAAAATTATGGAAAAATCAGAAGGCATACCCAACTCCTTTGCCATATTCTTAAGTATTAGTTGAAAAAAAGCGTCTATGGTATATATATTAAAAAAAGTATAGTTGTGTATTATTTCATGCAGAGCCTTGTTGGAATAATTGCTTATTTCTTGATTTGATAAGGAGGTTTTTTGTTTGATACTTTCTAAATATTGAGAGTTTTCGTTCTCTTTTTCATTAGATAAAGAAATAAGTACTTCTATTATTCTATCTTTCATTTCTTTGGTTGAAGCATTGGTAAAAGTAACTGCAAGCATAGACTTAAAGCCCAAAGTTTTACCTTTCTGCAGATAATCTATAAGCATACACACATATTCAACGGCAAGATTAAAAGTTTTACCACTTCCTGCCGAAGCAGAATAGACAACAAGTTTATTCATTCTTTTTTTTGATTTTGATTATAAACTTTTCTTTATTAAACAAAAAACTAAGAAATCTTTAATACTTATACAGATACCTCTGCTTTGATATGCGGGTGCGATTGATAGTTTTCTATTTTTATATCCTCATAATTGAAATTAAAAATATTTTTTACCTCCTTATTAAGTTTTAAAGTAGCAAGAGGCAAGGGGTCGCGTGTTAGTTGCAATTTTGCTTGTTCCAAATGGTTGGTATATAAGTGAGCATCTCCTAAGGTATGCACAAATTCTCCACACTCTAAGCCAGTAACTTGAGCCATCATAGCCAACAACAAACTATAAGAGGCTATATTAAAAGGCACACCAAGAAAAATATCAGCACTTCTCTGATATAGTTGTAAAGAAAGTTTGCCCTCTGCTACATAAAATTGAAACAAACAATGACAAGGAGGCAGAGCCATTTCGTCTATTTGAGCCACATTCCAAGCAGAAACTATTAATCTGCGAGAATTAGGATTGTTTTTTATTTGATCAACAACGTTTTTTATTTGGTCTATACGTGTTCCGTTTAGAGTATCCCAATGTCTCCATTGATAACCATAGATAGGCCCCAAATCACCATTCTCCTTTGCCCATTCGTCCCAAATGGTTACTTTGTTATCGTGTAAGTATTTTATATTTGTATCGCCTTTAAGAAACCAAAGTAATTCGTAGATTATACTTCTTGTGTGTAGTTTTTTGGTGGTAAGTAAGGGAAAACCCCTTTGCATATCAAATCTCATTTGATAACCAAAAATACTTTTTGTTCCCGTACCGGTTCTATCTCCTTTGAAAGTACCTTTTTTCAAAACTTCATTTAATAAATTCAAATACTGCCTCATAGTTCTCTTAATCTACTTTTTTCTCACCACCTATTTCAAAATGATATTTCACTATACCAAGGTCTATTTTTGTATACACTCCCAACCCCCTGCGTTTTATAACAACTTTATTATCTTTGTCTAAGGTTATACAGAACTTTTGTTGATTTATGGCAGTCGGTGCTAAAAGCGAAGCCTCTACTCCATTTTTAAACCACAAAGGAGGGTTTTTAATATTGCAAACATCCTCATATTTCTTTATTTTATGAGGTTTACCATTATCCACACCATAACCAAAAGCTATAACACAAACCAATTTTTCTCCTTCCATTACATTAAAAACATCGGGCACTTTTTTAAAAGTCAAAGCAACCCAACAACTATTTAAGCCTAAGGTCTGCAACAAAAGAACCAACCTTTCTCCATAATAACCTATTTTTTCGTTTAGGTCTGCTGTTTTTTTACCAATACAGGCTATGTAATTTTTTACTCCTGAAAATTTGCCATAATGTGCCAAAGTAGAAAGAAAGGCTTTTTCTTCATTAAGCACAAGTTGAAAATGCAAATCTCCCTCTTTATTACACTTTTCCACCTCTTCGGCAAGTGTTTGCAATTTACTTGGCTCTATCACTTTGTCTAAATAAGCCCTAACAGAATGTCTTTCCTTTATAGCCTCTAATGTTGTCATAATGTAATCTATTTTTCTCTCTTTTTGTAAAACATTTGCAAAGTTAGTTTTTTTTCAAATAACAGACGGTGTTACATATCAAAAAAAACAAATACAAACTATTGTAAATATGCAAAAAAATACTAACTTTGCAAACTGAAAATTAAGAGTAAAAAATAATATAAAATCTTTTAAAACAATGCAGAAAAAGGGTAATAAATACGGTACTCACCGTGTCATTGAGCCAAAAGGAGTCCTTCCTCAGCCAGCGGATAAGATAGATAATAATATGGACGAAATCTATGATAACGAAATTCTTATTGATGTACAAACGCTTAACATAGATTCGGCTTCTTTTACAGATATCCACGAATATGCTAAACAGCAAGCAGGTGAAGGTGCTTCTGAAGAAAAAGTTATGGAAGAGATAAAAAAAGAAATGCTTCTTAATGTAGAACTTCAAGGCAAGCACAGAAACAGAAGAACAGGCTCTGGCGGTATGCTTTTGGGTAAAGTGGAAAAAATAGGAGATGCTCTTAAAGGTAAAATAGACCTAAAAGAAGGCGATAGAATAGCCACTTTGGTTTCTCTTTCTCTTACTCCACTTAGAATAGACGAGATTTTGAATATAAAAGCAGATGTAGACCAAGTTGATATAAAGGGTAAAGCAATATTGTTTGAGAGTGGTATTTATGCAAAAATTCCTGATGATATGCCTGAAAAGCTTGCTTTGTCTGCTTTGGATGTTGCAGGAGCTCCTGCTCAAACTGCTAAACTTTGCCAATATGGACAAAATGTTGTTATACTTGGTGCAGGTGGTAAGAGTGGTATGCTTTGTTGCTATGAGGCCAAAAAGCGTGTTGGTGTTACAGGTAAAGTTATAGGTTTAACCAATAGTGAAAGGTCTACAAACAGATTAAAAGACCTTGAATTTTGCGATGTTGTTGTTTCTATAGCAGGCAAATCTCCTGTTGAGGTGAATGAATTGGTAAGCCAACTTACAGACGGAAAAATGGCAGACGTTACCATAAATTGTGTTAATGTGCCAGACCAAGAAATGACAGCTATTCTCTGCACAAAGGATGATGGTATTGTTTATTTCTTCTCTATGGCAACAAGTTTCACCAAAGCCTCTTTGGGAGCAGAAGGTATTGGTTCAGATGTTAATATGATAATGGGTAATGGCTATACTAAGGGACACGCTGAGTTTACTTTGCAAGAACTTAGAGAAAGCCCTAAGTTGAGAAAAATATTTGAAGAACTTTACGCATAAAAGTTTTTAACCATAGATTCAAAGCGTATCCTTGCAAAAAGGATACGCTTTTTTTTTCTTGTATGTAAGAATTTTATATACTTCTTTTGCAAAGAAAAAGTTTTTCTGTAAAGATTACTTAAAAGATTATTTCAATCTTGTGCGTTTAAGAAAATAAGGCAATAAAACTTGGTCTAAACTTTTATTTATATCACATTCAACAAAGTCTATACTCATATTTAGGCAGGCTTGTTTAATTTGTTGAAATTCTTGAACAACCGCCTCGTTATAAGCCTCTCGTATTTCAATAGGGTTTAATTTTATTTCCTCATTGCTTTCCATATCAATGAAACGATAAGGACGATTTTTATACAAAAACTCTTCCTCTAAATTTTTATCTATACAATGAAATAAAATAACCTCATGTTTGTTGTATTTAAGATGTTGTAAAGCTTTGATGATATCTTGCGGAGTATCTTCTTGAGAAAACAAATCTGTAAATATTACTATTAAAGAACGTTTGTGAGTCTGCTCCGCCAATTGATGTAAAAGAGGTGATAAATAAGTAACCGCTTTTGTCTGTGATACTTGTTCTGCATAAACTTGCTCCAAGAGAGTAAATATATATTTTTTGTGAGCAAAATTTGACTTTACATCAGAAATAAAATCTACTTTATCTGACAATAAAGCCAGCCCAAAAGCATCTCTTTGTCTATAAAGCATTGATACCAAAGTAGCAGAAGAGAGTATGGCATAAGTTATTTTGTTTGGAGTTTCTGTGTTTTTATTGAAAGGAAAATACATTGAAGTTGAATGGTCTAAAACCAATAAACACCTTAGATTTGTTTCCTGTTCATAATTTTTTAAGAACAATTTATCTGTACGAGCAAACAATTTCCAATCAATATACTTAGTATCCTCACCCGTATTGTAAGGCTTATAATCGGCAAATTCCACAGAAAAACCTCTAAAAGGACTTCTATGCAAACCTGCAATAAACCCCTCCACTCGCTTATTTGCTCTAAATTCAAGCGAGGAATACCCGTTTATTTTTTCTAAATCAACGGACATTCCTCTTTATAAAGAATAGAGTTTAATTTTTTTCACACTAAAAAAAATGTGCTTACAGATACTTGTCTATTTTTTCAACGTATGTAGATTTTGATTGAGCACCAACCAATCTATCCAACAATTCTCCGTTTTTGATAAACAAAACAGTAGGAACATTTCTTATACCATATTTGGAGGTTAATTCGGTGTTTTCATCAACATCGCATTTAACAATCTCTGCCTTGCCTTCATACTCGTTTGCCAACTCGTCTATGATAGGTGCTATATGTTGACAAGGACCACACCATGTTGCTCCACAATCTACTACTACAAGTCTGTCTGTACTAAGCAACTGCTCTAAAGTTGCATCTGTTATTTCTTTTGCCATAATACTTTACTCCTTTTTATTATTTTTGCAAAGATATGATAAATTTTAATACAATAAACAAAAATCAATATTTTTTTATTCTATATGACTATAACTATTTTTCTTTTAAAATCTTAAAGTGAACAAAACGACCTTGTTCCTTTACTTCTGTTCTTTCAGAATTATTAAATTCAAAACAGGTACAAGTTTTTGCTCTTGCAGTATCTAATTTTTCAGTTAAAGATATGTTTAAAAATTTATATAACTTACACATTAAAATTCCTTTTGTATAATGTCGTACACAATTTTTACAAAGTTTACAATTTAATATTTTATACCTGTCAAATGCTAAGTATTTAGCGTATTCAAGTATTTCAAAATTAACTTCTGTATAAAAATACATCTCAAACAAAGAATAATCGTACGTGCGAGGGCTTTCATTGCATTTATGAGAATCTTTATAGCACCTCATTTTACCAGATTGGTACAATACAAATCTAAAAAATTCAATATCTTGGCTTATTGTATTATTTTCATAATCACTATTTTTAAATCCATAGAACTGTACTTGTTGTTTTGGCAAACCTTCGCTATAGTATACATTATATTGCCTTATATCTTCTATAAAACCATTCTTAATTATGTTATTTATATCATTTTCATTTTCAATATAAATTTCAATTATCTTATTTCCACTATGAAGTTTTTCTGTATCACTTGGGTGGGTTACGCAAAATTCAATATATATAGGTTCTCTTTTATGTTGTTTAGAAGAAAATATTTTTAAATCCGAGCGTTTTTTTACATTATCGTAAGGAAGTTCTTGCTCGCAACAATCATAGTACTTTTTGAGATTATATTTATGTCTTTCTTCTAAGGAACATTCCTGTTGTTGTATAAGATGTTCGCAACTTTTTTCTTTGTTACAATGTGATTTATATTCAAAATTTATAATAAACTCTGATTTTTCTAAAAAAGCTTTTCTTATTTTCTCTTTTGCAAGCAAATGCAACATTGTTTCATAAGCTGTCACACAATCAATACCAGAAATATGAGCAAAGTGATGTATCTTCTTCTTACCACCATTTTTTGCAATCAGTGGTTCTTTACACGAAGGACAAAAACATTCACATTTTTTACCATTTACAACACTATCTATATGCACTAAATCACTATTTTTATCTAAGGCATAAGACAATAACAATTTTTGATGTTTAAAACTCATTTTCTTTTCCATAGTAAATAGTTTAAGTATTAGTATTTTACAAAGGTATGATAATTTTTAATACAAGAAATAAAAATTAATATTTTTTTGTTTTTTTTTACAAGATGTTAATGTGTATTTATAACAGGATAACACAAGTTAAAAATAGCACAACATTACTTTTTTTGTAATATGTTTTGCGTCTATAGTAAATAGTCATACTCCCATAATGAGCGTAATAAGTTATTTCACAACCTATGATAATCTATTACAAGATTAAAAAAAAGTTATGATAAGTTTCTTATGACCTATCATAACTTTTTGATTATAGAATTAGATTTTTTTAGTATCTATCGGAATTTCTCCTTAGATTGTTATTGTTTTGATGGTGGTTTGGTTTTTTATCAAAATGTTGACCATTGTTTTTTGGTGCAGAAGGAGAATGTTGTTTTTGCGGTTTAGGTTCAACATATCCTTCTGGTTTTGGAATAAGCACCTTATGAGATAATTTAAACTTACCAGTTTGTTTATCTATTCCTATAAGTTTTACTCTTATTTCATCCCCCTCTTTCAAAACATCCTCAACATTTTCTATACGTTTCCAATCCAATTCTGTAACATGTAACAAACCTTCCTTGCCCGGCATAAATTCAACAAAAGCTCCATAAGGCATTATACTCTTAACAGTTGCATCATAAACTTCTCCAACTTCAGGCACTGCTACTATAGCTCTTATCTTAGCGAGTGCTTTTGTTAAACCTTCTTTGTCTGCAGAGCATACTTGTACATTGCCAAATTCACCAACTTCCTCTATTGTTATGGTTGTGTTGGTTTCTCTTTGCATTTCTTGAATAATCTTGCCTTGTGGTCCTATGATTGCACCAATAAATTCCTTAGGTACTTGCAAAGCAACTATTCTCGGAACAAAAGGCTTATAATCTTCCCTTGGTGCTGGCATTGTTTCTGTGATAATATTCAAAATATGTTCCCTACCTCTTTTTGCTTGTGCTAAGGCTTGAGCAAGTATATCGTATGAAAGCCCATCACATTTTATATCCATTTGACAAGCGGTTATACCATCCCTTGTACCAGTAACCTTAAAGTCCATATCTCCCAAATGGTCTTCATCTCCAAGTATATCGCTAAGCACAGCCCATTTACCATCTTTTTCTATTAGTCCCATTGCTATACCTGAAACAGGTTTGGTAATAGGCACTCCAGCATCCATCAATGCCAAACAACCAGCACAAACAGTTGCCATAGAAGACGAACCATTAGATTCCAATATATCACTTACCAAACGTATAGTATAAGGACACTCTTCCTCTGTTGGCAGTACTTGTTTCAAAGCTCTCATGGCCAAATTGCCATGTCCAATTTCTCTACGGGAGGTGGATTTGTTACCTTTAACCTCCCCCGTAGCAAAGCCCGGAAAATTATAATGCAATATAAAACGATTTGCTCCTTCTATCATTGCTCCATCTATGGTTTGCTCGTCTAATTTGGTACCAAGCGTACAAGTAGAAAGCGACTGAGTTTCTCCTCTTGTAAAAATAGCAGAACCATGAACAGAAGGCAAATAATCAACCTCTGCCCAAATAGGTCTTATCTCTTCAAGATGTCTGCCGTCTAAACGCACTCTTTCGTTTAAGACCATATTTCTCATAGCCTCTTTTTCTATGTTCTTATAGTAACGATTGAGCATTACGGCATGCTCTTCTTTATATTCGTCTGTCAATGTAGAGAAAAATTCATCTTTAATAGCCTCAAATCTTTCTCCTCTTTCATGCTTAGATTTTATACCTTCTTTTGCAAGGTCATAACATTTTTGATAACAAGCCTTATGCATTTGTTCTTTGATTTGCTCATCATCCTCTTCGTGGCAATACTCTCTTTTAATAGTTTTGCCAACCATTTGAGTCAATTCTTCTAAGGCTTGACAATGTATTTTGATAGTCTCATGGGCTGTTTTAAGAGCTTCCAACATAATTTCCTCCGAAACCTCTTTCATCTCGCCCTCTACCATCATAATATTGTCCTTTGTAGCAGCAACAATAAGGTCAAGTTCTGCTCTTTCTTGCTCATTATAATCTGGATTTATCTTAAACTCTCCGTCTATCAAAGCCACTCTACACTCAGAAACCGGTCCATTAAAAGGAATATCACTACAAGCCAAAGCAGCCGCTCCTGCCAAAGCAGCTAGAGCATCAGGCGGATTGTTTTCATCACCCGAAATAAGAGTTATTTGTACTTGTACCTCTGCATGATAATTCTCTGGAAACAAAGGACGCAAAGCTCTATCTACCAAACGAGAAATCAAAATTTCGTATTCCGAAGGGCGAGACTCTCTTTTAAAGAAACCTCCTGGAAATTTACCCATAGCAGCAAATTTTTCTTGATAGTCCACACTCAAAGGCATAAAATCAACATCTGCACCTGCCTCTTTTTTTGCACAAACTGTTGCTAAAATCATGGTATTACCCATCTTTACAACTGCAGAACCATCTGCCTGCTTAGCCAACTTGCCGGTTTCTATTTCTATTTGTCTTCCGTCCAACAAGTTAAAAATCTTCTTTATTCCTATCATCTTAAAATAAATGAAATTAAAAATACATCTTTTTCTATGAGTGAAGCCCTGCTCATAGAAAACAAAATAACATCCAAAACATCTCTTCTATTTGATAAATAAATCAAAAAAGTTAAGCCTGTAGCTTCAAAATAAGTAAATCATAAAACATCAAAAAGGCAAATATGACACAGATTTTAAGTCATATTTGCCGTAAGAATTTTTTATTTTTTATTTATTATCCTCATTATTATTTTCTCAAACCTAAGGCCTTGATTATAGCACGATATCTCTCTATATCTTTCTTTTTAAGATAGTCAAGCATTTTCCTACGCTTACCAACTAAAAGAACTAAGGCACGATTTGTAAATTTGTCGTTTTTGTGCTCTTTGCAATACTCTGTCAAATGTTTGATACGAAAGGTAAATAATGCTATTTGACCCTCTGCACTACCTGTATCTTGTGCATTCTTTCCATACTGAGCAAAAATCTCTTGCTTTTTCTCGCTTGTTAAATACATTTTTTTATTCTCTTTTTTAGTTTAACCATAAAGGACAACGGTAAATTTTTTTATCCAACCCTTATCCCATTTCTTAACTTTCAGTTTGCAAAATTAGTAATTTTTTATTATCTGTCAATAATTTAGACAAGATTATTTTCTTTTTCTATGTTTTCCACTCTTTCTTTATATAGAGTTTTTCGTCTATATCGTTCGGATAATAAGATAAATACAATAAAAACTAAAGCCGATAATAGAGTTATTGACCAATGAATATTATAAGGTTCATATAACTCAGCCATATTCTTTTCATCCACAGAAAACAACCATAATACAGCAAAGAAATTGTTGAGAAAATGAACTAAAATATTTACCCATAAACTTTTTGAATAAAAGAAAAGCAAGCCCAACAACAAGCCTAATATAAACCTTGATACAAAATTAGCCATATCAAAATGAATCAAAGAAAAAATTATTGATGTTATAATTATGGCAAGATAATCATTATGTACCAATTTACTTACCTCCCTTTGTAATATTCCTCTAAAAAACCATTCTTCAAACACAGCAGGCAAAACAGCCACCCCAATCACTATAGCCACAACTTTCAAGGGAGTTGGGTTTTGACATATATTTAACAAGGTTATATCAGGTTCTCCGTTTGAAAAGAAGTCTACCAAAGGCAATGATACAAAAAGCATAACAAATGCTATCAAAAACCACCAATATTTGGTCTTTGAAAACAATGTTTTGTCCACAAAAACATTATCAAACAATTTGTGATATACAACTATAGAAACACCAAACGCTACAACAGTTCCTATAATCAAAATACCTATCATTTCACCCGTACCAATATAATAAAGTCCACCCAATATAGCAGAAACAATAAGGGCAATAAGGTAAGAAACGATAAGTGTTACTATCCTAACTATAGGTTTGCTATCTTTATTCAAAGTCATAAAAAAAAACAAAGTTTTTATTACTAATTTTTAATATTCCTCATCATCAAAAAAGAAATCCTCCTTTGTAGGATAATCTGGCCAAATATCCTCTATACAATCATAAACATCTCCCTCGTCTTCTATTTCTCTAAGATTTTCAACAACCTCAGCCGGAGCACCACTTCTTATTGCATAGTCTATAAGTTCTTCTTTTGTAGCCGGCCAAGGAGCATCTTCCAAATGAGATGCAAGTTCTAAACTCCAATACATATTCTTTGTTTTTATTTATATATTTTATTAAAAAAAGTATCTAAAAAAAAATAAATTCTACTTATTTCCAATAGCGTTCGTTTCTGTGTTTGTCTTGCATTATTTTGCGAGCCAATACAAAAAAGTAATCAGACAACCGATTTAAATATTTTAAAACATTAGCCTCAAGTCCATACTTATCATCAACCTCTACACAAAGTCTCTCACATTTTCTACACAAAGTACGAGCCATATGTATAAGACAAGCAGTTTGAGAAGAAGAAGGTATGATAAAGGCTTTTAATTTTGGCAATTCCTCCTCTATAGTATCTATTTTTCTTTCCAAATAAGATATATCGGAGTCCAAAATTTTCTCCATCGTGTCCAAAATTTCTTTTTTCTCACACGCTACTATACTCTCACAAACAAACAAGCGATTTTGTATAACAATAAATGCGTTCACATAGTCGTCATTTTTCAACAACGTACCTATATACCCCATAAGACTAACCAAAGCATCTATCTCTCCGTAAGCTTGTACTCTTAGGTCGTATTTTTTTACTCGTGTACCTCCTACCAAAGAGGTAGTACCCGTATCACCTTTTTTTGTATATGTTGCCATAGGCTGTTTATTATAGTGGTTTGATATTCTCCACGGAGACTATTTCTGGTATTGCGTCCTTAATAGCCAATTCCACATTCTCTTTCAAGGTCATCATTGCATAAGGACAAGAACCACAATGTCCTTGCAACTCAACGTTTACAATCTTATCATCTGTCAAAGAAACAAAGGCTATATCTCCACCATCTTCTTGCAAGTAAGGTCTTATTTGCTCTATTGCATTCTTTACTTTTGTTTCCAAAACTTTTCTTTCTTCTGCGGTCATAATTTATCTTTTTGTTTAATGTGAGTTACTATTTTAATTTTGCTACAATTTTGTCTGCTATCTGATTTAAGGCATCTATTTCTACCCCTTTTTCTTTTAAAGCAATAGGTGTGCCACTATCATTAGCCTCCGATACTTTGCAAGAAATAGGTATTTGTCCCAAAAAATCCACTCCTAATTCTTTAGACAACATTAGTCCACCCTCTTTACCAAAAATATAGTATTTGTTTTGTGGTAATTCCTCCGGAGTAAAATAAGCCATATTTTCTATTAGACCAAGTATAGGAATTTTTATTTCCTCATTGTCAAACATATTTATTGCTCTACGCACATCGCTAACAGCAAGTTGCTGTGGAGTACAAACAAATACCGCACCAGAAGGAGAAAAATGCTGAACCAAAGTTAATTGTATATCTCCCGTACCCGGAGGCATATCCAAAACAAGATAATCCAACTCTCCCCAAGCAGTTTCGCTAAGCAATTGGGTTAAAGCATTGGAAGCCATAGGACCTCTCCACATCAAAGGAGCAGTATAGTCTACTAAAAATCCTATACTCATAAGTTTAACACCATATTTTTCAACAGGAATCATTACTTCTCTTTCACCATCTTTGGTAGCAAGTATTTCCGCCTTGTCTATGTGAAACAATGTTGGCAAAGAAGGACCATAAACATCTGCATCAGCAAGCCCGACTTTAAACCCCTTTTTGCTTAAAATTAAAGCAAGATTGGAGGCAACAGTACTTTTCCCTACTCCACCCTTACCACTGCCTACGGCAATTATATGTTTAATTCCAGACATAGATTGATTTATCATCTCCTGTCTTTTCTTTTTTTCTTCAAATGGATTCATATTATTAACTCTTCTTTATTTTCCTTTACACTAAAAATTGTGTGCAAAAGTACAAAAATAAATTAAACTCATTAATTTATATCAAAAATAAATTTATTTCTACCACATAACAACTTAATAATAAAAAAATTAAGTAATTTTATAACATATTTTATTGAATGTTTTCTTGTAAAAAACAACACCAACAGGGTGTCTTATAATAGCAAAGCCGATATAATATTTTTATTCAAAAACAACACCCACAGGGTGTCTTATAATGGCAAAGCCGATATAATGTTTTTATTCAAAAATAACATTGTGTCCACTCTATCGGCAAAATCATTCAATAAAGGACTTTGTGCTTTGCCAAAAGGTATTTTATCAATATTTGGTTTTACTTCAAAATTATTCGCTACCACACATTGCAACTCCTCGCTATGATTAGAAATAAAATTATTAACATATTCTTTATCTTGATAATAAGTATAGTTGACTACACTTATATTGCAATGTAAATCCTCTTTGTTTTGCAAAAGACAAAAGCCCATATCTTCACACTCTATTCTACTCATCAAAAACATGGCTTTTCTATAATCATAATTATTTTTATATTTATAAAAATCAATTAGATAAGAATATTTATTAAATTGTTGCTTTATCTTGTTTATATCATAACCCAAAGGTAAAAACAAAAGAGAAACATTTCTGCACCCCAAACCAAAATACATAAAAACATCATTTTCCAAACCACAAATATCGTCCTCATTTGTAATTACAGCCATAGAGGAACGAGATTTTCTGATAATCTTTGGGTATTGTTTGAAATAAGAGTCAAAATAAGCAGATGTGTTATTGCTACCTGTGGCAATTATAAGGTCAAAATTTCTTACTCTATCAACAAAACTTATAGATAAATCAAATTTTGTCTGCATTCTTTCCACAAGAAAGGGAATAATTATTTTATCATTTGAGGATAGTTTTACTTGTACAACACAGCCCGAAAGCAAACCGCAAACAATATCATGAAAAGCAACAGCAGGAATATTACCTGCACAAACAATAGCAAGATTTTTTGAATTAGAATTTTGAGAATATTTGCCTACAAACCTTGATAAGTTCTCTCTATTCAGCCAAATAAGTATTTGTTCTAACGCATACTTTATATTTTCTTTTAAGAACCAAGCATTGTTTTCTCTCGCCCTCTCATACATAGATAGATAGGGTTCTTTTTCTATGTTTTCCACTATATCTTTCCCTAAAAACACCAAAGCATCAATTATTTTATCTCCATTCATAAGTTTTTTTTGATTTAAATACTCATTTGTAAGTATAAAATTAGTGCTCATTAAAGAATATATTTTTTCTTAATGAACACTAATTCTTTTATTGACTATAAGTTTTTATTTAAAGAGTTTCTGAAATTCTCTTTTCTTTCTGTTTTTCCATTCTCCTTTGTGATAAACATATGATACTATAAGAGGAAGTACAGTAGTAGCCTCAGCATAAACCATTTGTTCATACTTTGGAGAAACTTTACCCCAAGAACCAGCCTCCTTTAATGTAGAAGAAGAACATGCTCCATCTCTAACATCGGCAACAGTTATCTGAACAGCATATTTATGCATATCTACCTCATGTCCCAAAACCTCTGCACAGACAACCGTATCTTGAGCAAAATTCTTTGGAGTTCCTCCTCCTATCATAAACAGACCTGTTGTACCGCAGGCTATTTTGATATTAGTCAGTTCAAGAAAATCTTTTACTGAATCTATAGAAAGATGTTTATCAGGGTTAGCTACTTGATGCATTACAAGTCCAAACCCAGCACTGCAATCCGAAAAGGCAGGACAAAAGATAGGTACATTGTTTTCATAACAAGCCTGAATCAAAGAATCTTTTTTCTTTGCATTACCCGAAGCCAACCATTTGCCTATTTCATAAATAAACTCACGAGAGGAATAAGGTCTTGGCTCCAAACTATCTGCTATTTCCTTAATTGTATTGTCGCAAATTTGCAACTCATCCTCATCTATGTAGGTATCGTAAATTCTATCAACATAGTTATCTCTCAAAGTCATATCGTCCATAAATTGAGAGCCTTTGTAATGCTTAAAGCCCAAGGCTTCAAACAAATCCATATCTATAATAGAAGCACCGGTAGAAACAATAGCATCTATCATATTGTTTTTTACCATTTCTACATAAACTTGCATACAACCTCCAGCAGATGTAGAACCGGCAAGCGTTAGAATATTAGAACACTCTTTGTCTTCTATCATACTTTCAAGTATATCGGCAGCGTTGGCTGTTTCCCTTGAAGCAAAAGACATGTTACGCATTGCATTGATTATAGGTGTAGAATCAATGGCTTTGATGTCAATGTGTTTAATGGTTTCTTGTAATAAATCTTTTTTTTCCATAAAAGTTTATAAGTTTTTTAATCAACCCTTTTTGAGCGGACGCACTGTGAACACTGCAAAAAAAGTTTTTGTTTATTATTACTCAAATACCACAGCGTCTATTTTTTTCAGTTTGCAAAAATACAATATTATTTCATTTGTCCAAATATCAAAGCAAAAAAACTTTTCTTTTCTCACAAATAGAAAGAAATAGACTTTCTTTGGAAAGGAAAAAAGTTTGTATTTCCATCTCTTTGGTAAAGAATTTTTGATTAAAAGAAAAACTTTTCGGAGATAAATCTATGTTTTTAAAATTGTTTGCAATACCCTTCCCTTTCATTTTTACGTAAGCCTCCTTTATTGTCCATAATTGAGTAAAAGCCAAATCTATATTGGAAAACCTTTTATCCTTTAAACAAAAATCATTTATTTGTTTCAAATACTCCACTTCCTTTGGGTGAAAAAATCTTTCCGCTATGGGCATTTTGTTTTTTCTAACTTGCTCTATATCTATACCTATGGGAGTATTATCAAAACATATAGCAACATAACCTTTTGTATGGCTTATATTGAAAAAACATTTTTTATTTTTTTCAAAAAAAGGCTTCCCTTTGTCATCTTTAACTATAGTAAAATCAAAATCATATCCATGGTTTTTGAGTTTTTCTATCAAAAACTTTTTTGCTAACAAAGATACTTTTTCCTTATCTGACAAAGTTTTATCAATCGGAAATATTTTTGTTAAATCCTCTATTTTGGAAACGAAGAACTTCACAACAAAATAACTATTGATTTAACATTTTTATAAAATCTTCCTCTGTTATCATTGCTATATTCAAACTTTTAGCCTTTCGTTTCTTTTCTGGTCCCATCTTTTCTCCGCAAACAAGGTAATTGGTTTTTGAGGAAAGGGAGGATACATTTTTACCACCATTCTGCTCTATTGCTTTTTTTATACCATCACGAGAAAAGTTGCTAAAAGTACCGCTGACTACAAAAGTTTTACCTTGTAAGATATTATTTTTTTCTTCTTTTTTTATTTGAAATTGTACCCCCTTTTCTTTTAACTTTTCTATCTCTAAAAGATTTTCCTCCTTATGAAACCACATATAAACACTATTGGCTATAGTTTGTCCAACATCTTCTACATTAAGCAATTCATCTACGCTTGCCTTTTGCAAGTTATCAACAGATTCAAAATATTGTGCTATTGTCTTTGCTCCTACCTCTCCAACATATCTTATTCCCAAAGCAAATAATACTCGCTCAAAAGGTACTTGTTTGGACTCTTCTATAGCATTAGTTATATTTTTTGCCCCCTTTTCTTGGATTGAAACTTTTTTCCCATCGTCAGAAAAATACACTCCTACTATATCCTCTTGTTTCAAATCATACAAAGAAGCAAAATCTGTTACCTTCTTGCTATTTAGAAGATATCTCATTTTCTCTCCACCCAAGGTATCTATATTCATCGCTTTTTTTGAAATGAAATGTTGAAAACGTCCAAGTATTTGAGGAGGACAATGATTATAGTTTGGACAAAACCAACCGGCTTGGTCATCCTCTTTGACCAACTTAGCACCGCAGACAGGACATTGGGTAATAAAGTGCAACTTTTCCTCTTTTTCTCCCAAAGAAGTATTGTGTTTCGCCTCTACTATTTTAGGAATAATTTCACCTCCTTTTTCTATTACAAGGGTATCTCCTTTGCAAAGCCCAAGTACTTCCATTTGGTCAGCGTTGTGCAGAGTGGCTCTCTTTACTATAGTACCTCCCAAATGCACAGGGTCAAACTCTGCCACAGGAGTAATAACTCCGGTTCTCCCAACTTGATACTCTATATTGTTAAGTGTGGAAAAGGCTTGCTCTGCCTTGAATTTATAAGCCGTTGCCCAGCGAGGAGATTTTGCTGTAAAGCCCAAAACATCCCAATATTTTACTTCATTAAGTTTGATAACAATGCCGTCTATATCAAAAGGAAGGTCAAAACGCTCTTTGTCCCAATAGTTTATAAAATTTATAATCTCATCTATATTTTTGGCTATTGTAAAAAAGTTGCCGGTTTTAAAGCCCCATTCCTTCGCTTTTAATAATCTTTGATAATGAGTTGGTTCTTGTATATTATCACCCATAAAAAAATAAAGAAAGCAATCAAGTTTTCTTTGTGCTACTTGTTTAGGGTCTTGTAGTTTCAAACTTCCAGAGGCTGCGTTTCTACAATTAGCAAAGGGTTCTTCTCCGTTTTCTATTCTCTTTTTATTAAACTGCTCAAAGGCTTTGTGAGGATAGATAACTTCTCCTCTAATTTCAAACTCCAAAGGGAAGCCCTCGCCTTGCAAACTCAAAGGCACAGAAGGTATTGTTTTTACATTAGCAGTTACATCATCCCCAACCACACCATTACCACGTGTTACTGCCCGTACTAATTTACCATTTTCATAAAGAAGACTTATAGCCAAACCATCATATTTTAATTCGCATACCCATTCCAAATCTTTCTTATTAAGGTTTTGTTCCGCTCTGCTTACAAAATCAGATATTTCTTCTTTGCTATAAGTGTTTGACAAAGAAAGCATAGGAAAACGATGTTCCACTTGTTTAAATTCTTTGTTTATTTCTCCTCCCACTCTTTGGGTTGGACTATCGGGAGAAATAAACTCAGGGTATTGTTTTTCCAACTTTTCCAATTCCTTCATCAAATTGTCAAACTCAATATCCTCTATTGTAGGTTGGTCTAAAACGTAATATTCATATGAATACTTATTTATTTGTTTGCGTAACTGCTCTATTTGTTGCTTAACTGTATCCACTTTTTACTCTTTTGTTTTTTGCAAAGATACAATTTTTTGACAAATTTTGTTGTATAATGGTATAAAATAAAAGGTAACGATTATGCCCGTACAAACTTAATTACAACCCTTTCAAAATTTGTTAAAAAAGAGGTAAAATTTTTTTTTTAGGAAATTTCGTAAATAGGTATTTATAAGTCAAAAATAAGGGTGCTACTATTGATTATCAAAGAGTTAACCCTTTTTTAAGGGTCAAAATCTGGCTTTTTTCTTAAAAATCAGCATTTTAGAGAGGTTTTTCGAAGAAAAATTTTTCTTTAAGCGGGTTTTATAAAAATGAATCTTCGTTTTATTTCGACGAATCTTCGTTTCGAGAAATCGAAACGAAGATTCGTTATCATTGATTATCAAGTAGTTACAAGTGTAAAAAACGGGAATTTTGTGGTAGGTATCTTTTTCTCTTACAAAGTTACGAACATTTTTTGACCTGACCAAACGCGTGCACACTTTTTTTTTGTAACTCATTGATTCTCAGTAAACCGATTTTTGTAGGCTCAGCCTACTTTTATAAGGGCAGAGCCATTACTTTTTTTCGTTTTTTTATAGATTAACATAGGTTTTTATGAGTTAGCATAAGGACAAAGCCGCAACCACAGGCTGCACCCACAGGGTGGCTTATGGTGTAGCCTCTACTTTTTTTTAACGGCTTTGCCCTTATAGAACAGACTGTGCCTGTGGGTGTATTACTAAAAAATGAGTATTAATAAAGATAAAATACCTAAATTATAGTATTGTGAGGGTGTGGCAAAGTGTATACTTTTGCAAATCAAAAAAAAGAAGAAGAAATAACTAAAAAGTATAAAAAAGATGAAAAGAAAGTTTGTTTTATTGACTACACTCTTAGCCTTTGTTTTTATTGGCTATGGACAAAATACCTTAAATGAAAACTTTGATAGCGACACAACCTCCCTACCATCTAATTGGACATTTATATTAGACGGAGTGCAGGAATATGAAAATGAGTTGGAGGTAGACCTTTGGGTTGAGGACCCTAATGATAATACATTGACTTGGTCGGGTAGAACGTTAAGTAACCCTGCTTCTATATGGATATTGTTTCAATATTGTATGGACCCGGATGCAAAAATCTATATGATAAGTCCCAAATTAAAGGTAACTTCTGTAACAGATGTTTTTAAATTTAATTTGTTCGTAGATAATATGGTTCCATATGAAGGAAAGTTTTCCGTTTTAGTTTCCACTTCAAGCAATGCAAAAGAAGATTTTAACCCAACACCTCTTTTACAAGTAGAAACCGCTGAAATGTTTACCGGTTGGGATGAATATGAAGTTGATTTATCTACTTATATAGGACAAGAAATTTATGTTGCGATAGTTTTCTCTGACCCAGAGGCTTATACTTGGTTTTTTGTAGATGATGTAACAGGACCTGAGTTGGTAGAAGAAAACGAGGACGATGATTGTACAATTAAAAATCTGCCATTTAGTGAAAACTTTGACACTTGGGGCTGGGCAACAGTATCTGATTGTTGGACTATGATAGATTATGATTTTTTCCAAGGTATGCGTTATCCTACCACTTTGGTAAATGGATATAACCATACTAATTGGTTGGCTTTTATGGATGTTTATGGAGGTGAGATAATGGTGGCTTCTCTACCAAAGCTTGCAAACAATATTAACGTCAATACATTACACATCGCTTTTGATGCTTCAAATTATTATCCAAATGGCAAACTTATAGTTGGTGTGATGGATGACCCAGATAGTATCAATACATTCGTTGCTGTTGATACCTTAATGATACCAGAGCGTCAACAAGGTGGTCAGGAGTGGTTCCCTTTTGATGTTGATTTTAGCAATTATACCGGCAGTGGTAAATATATTTCTCTACGAGTAGGTTCTCCTTATAATACTGGACAAATTATGGTTGGAGTAGAAAATCTTGTTTTGGACTATATGTCTAATCCAAATGTTACTTATGACACCGTAACAGAAACTATTTGTCAAGGTCAAAGTTTTACTTTTAACGGCGAGGAATTAACTGAAAACGGAGTCTATTTTGATACTATTAACATTACAACCGATAGTATTGCAGAAATACAAGTACTTATTCTTAATGTAAATCCTACTTATAACCAAAATATAAATGATACTATTTTTGAAGGAGAAACTTACACACAAAACGGCTTCAACGAAAATATAAGCGGACAATACACTCTTACATTACAGACAGAAAACGGTTGTGATAGTATAGTGGTTTTGAATCTTGTGGTTTTACCTACACCTTGTGAAAATGTTACTATCACATTGGAAGAAAATATTTGCGAGGGAGAAAGTTTTGAATTTAATAATATAACCTATACTCAACAAGGAGTATATACTGCTGAATTACAAACATGGGACGGATGCGATAGCATTGTTACTCTTACCCTAAACATCAATCCGTCCTATTCTCAAACAATAGATGCTACTATTACCGAGGGAGAAACTTATACACAAAACGGCTTCAATGAAAATCAAAGCGGAGAATATACTCTTTCTTTACAAACAATAGAAGGTTGCGATAGTATAGTAGTTTTGAATCTTACCGTTGAGCCTATTGCCTCTATAAAAGATGTGGCAAACGAGAGTAACTTCACAATTTATCCTAACCCTGCCAAAGAAAAATTGTTTATAAACACAAAAGAAAAGAATGCAAACGTTGTTATAACCAATATCAGTGGCGTGGTTGTCTATCAAAACAATAATCATTCAAGCACTCCTATTGAAATAAATCTTAAAGATTTTGAAAACGGAGTTTATTTTGTTAGAATAAACAATTTAGAGGCAAAGAAGTTTATAATAGAAAAATAATAATCACCTAATTCACTCTTTATTGTAGAATAGCACAGACTTTTTGATTAAGTCGGTGCTATTTTTCTTAAAGTAAAATAATAGAAATAAGCCCTTAACCTTTAGGGGTTTTGTTATTAAAAGAAAAATGACTAATTTTGCAAACGTATTTTCTTTGTGAAAAAGAAAAATGAGTGGTTTATTTTTAATAGTTTAACAGATAAAAAGAGGGGGCAAGAGAAATGATAGATACAATTAGTTTTGAGAAGGTAAAATGGTATCAAGTCTTTAACCCAACCGATGAAGATTTTGATTGGTTGATGGATACTTTTGGTTTTCACCCCTTGGATATAGAGGACTGCAAAAGTTCCAACCAAAGACCCAAAATAGACGAATACGATGACTATTATTTTTTAATTTTACACTTTCCTTATTTCGATAAACAGAATAGGTTTATTCGTTTGAAAGAGGTTAAAATATTTTGGGGTAGAGACTATATTGTAACTATGGGGTCGTCTCATTGGGTAGTAAAAAACGTATTCAACGAAATGAAGCGTCTATCTGGCTTACGACCTTTGAAAAAGAAAGATGACAAGGAAGAAGATGACAATACTTTGGATGTTACCTCTTCTTCTGATGCTTTGCTTTATAATCTATTGGATAGGCTTATGGTAGAGACGTACTCCCTTGTCTTGCGAGTAGGAACTGAGGTGGATAATATAAACTTTGATATTTTTTCCAAAAAAGCAAAAGAGGTTTTGGAACATTTAAGTGTTACAAGAAAGAATTTGATTGCAATGAACACCTCTTTTAAACCCCAATTAAAAGTGTTTCATAAGTTTGAATCTGGAGGAATCAAAGGTTATGAGGAAGATATGGAAGAGTACTGGGGAAACATACTTGACCAATATCAAAAGATGTTTGACCTCGTGGAAGATTATGGAGAATTGATTGAGGGCTTATCCAAAACTTTCGACTCTATGCAGAGCAATAGAGCAAACGAAATAATGAAGACCTTTACCTTTATTTCTACTCTTATGCTTCCTTTGACGCTTATATCTGGTATTTATGGAATGAATGTGCATTTACCCGGTATGTCCTCTCCATACGCATTTTTGTATATAATAGTGGGTATGTTTGTTGTTGGTATGTGTTTTTACCTATATTTCAGACGCAAAGGCTGGTCTTAAAAATTGCAAAGACTTATTTTTATACTTTTTGTTTTGATTGTATAGTTGAGAAATGCTTGCAAAAAGAAGGGAGCGAGCATTTATCACACTCAGGCTTTCTTGCTTTGCAAATATATCTACCTAACAATATGAGTTGATGATGCAATAGAGCAACATCTTTTTTAGGAATATGTTTCATTAGTTGCTCCTCTGTTTGCAAAACAGTTTTTGCCTTGTTTGTAAGTCCTATTCTTCTTGAAACTCTATGTACATGAGTATCCACCGGCATAGTAGCCTTATTGAAAACAACACTTGCTATAACGTTAGCCGTTTTTCTGCCCACTCCTTGTAGAGTTTGCAATTCTTTTACCTCCTGTGGTATCTCTCCATTATAAACTTCTACAATACGTTTTGCTGTGTTTTTCAAATATTTAGCCTTACTATTAGGATAAGAAATGCTTTTAATATAATCAAAAATCTCTTTTTCCTCCGCCTCTGCCATATCTTTGGGCAAAGGGAAACGTTTAAACAAAGCAGGAGTAACCATATTTACTCTTTTATCGGTACATTGAGCAGAAAGAATTACCGCTATCAAAAGATGAAAAGGAGTATCGTTTTCCAACTCTGTTGTTGCATTTGGATACATTTGGTTTAATTGTTCTATAACCAAAGCATATCTTTGTTGTAGCGTCATATTTTTTTTATTTAATTAACTGAAAATGTTACCACCACAGGATAATGGTCAGAAAAATCCACATTAGGGGAATAATAACTTTTGGGGGTAAAAAATTCTTTTTGGTACAAAATGTAATCTATTCTATAAGCAGGAAAAACTCCGTTATAACTTCGTCCTATACCTCTGCCCTTATGTACAAAAGCATCTGAAAGATTGTTTGTCATCAATTTGTATACCTTAGAAAAAGGAGTTGAATTGAAATCTCCAGTTATAATATAAGGAGTGTTTGTATCTTTTATATTTGAAAATATTTCCTCTACCTGCTCTTCTTTTTGAGAATCGGCAACAACCAATTTTTTTAATATATTTTTTCCTCCTTGTTTGTCTTGTATATTGCCTCGTATTATCTGAGAATAAGAATTTTTTTCCTCAACACCCAACATATAAGAAATCAAATGAAAATTATAAACCCTAATTTTTTTCTCCTTATGAGGAATATCAACATAAATAAGACTGTAATTTCTTTCATGCTCAGGCAAAATACTACCAGCATCTGAGATATGATATTTGGAATATATAGCACAATCTCGTATAAGACTACTATTACCCTTATTATAATAATAGAAATATCTATATTTCATAGCATTATTTAACCTATAATGAACTCCTTGTTTATCATTAATATTTGAGTTATAATCTTGTAAACAAATAATATCGGGGTTAACTCTATGGATAAAAGAAAGAATAGAATCCATATTATCTTTTTTTACAGCAGAACCTTCCAAAGTTTTGTGCATAAAATCATTAACATTGTAAGTCAGTATAGTAATATCTTGCTCTGTTTTTTCTTCTTGTGTGGAAAAATTGAACAGACGAAAAACAAAAGAAAAGTGCAAAGCAATAACTATTGTAGACAATAAAACATGTCTTCTCGGTGCAATAATCAACCATAAAATGATAAACAAAATATTTATTATCAACGCAAAAGGATATGCATAAGACAACAAAGAAGTTTTATCTAACCAATCAAAATGATAGGGAACATAGGTCAAAAGCAAACAGAGAGCAACAAGGATATTGACGAGATACAATATTTTTTTCAGTATAAACATAGTTTTTATTTTGTTATATTTGTTTGAGTTTCTTGTATTAAGTCGGTCGGACTCATAGTTGAGGAATCAATGTTTTGTAAAGTAGAATTTCTTTTTGGCAAAGTTTTTTCTATCACATTAGACCTTGAAATACTATAATTATCTATCTTCCAATCATTTTTTATCTTTATCAAATTCCACAAAAAAACAACCTCGTTACCAAATTCATCTGTTGTGCTAACATTAGCCTTTGCTTTTTCACCCTCTATTTCTATGAAAGTTATTTTTATTGTAGAATATTTTACTTTCTCTTTAGCAAAAGTTTTCCAAAGTTTGATATCATTGTCCATATTGGGAGAACAAACCTTATTCATGTCATTAAACTCATTGTTATTCAATAGAGTGTAAAACTTACTTAAAGTTGAACTTATTACTTGCTCATCACCTTTGTATTTACAACTCAAAATCAAAAAAACAGAGACAATTATAATTAAAACTTTTTTCACTTTGCTTTACTTTAATTTTACAAATGCAAAGGTAGTATAAATTTTGTAATTTTGCAGAACAAACAAAGTAGAACAAAAGTATGAGTGTTAAGGATAATTTATTGAAAATACGACAAAGTATTCCCTCTAATGTGACATTGATAGCAGTTTCTAAAACCAAACCTATAGAGGATATATTGGAGGCTTATCAAGTAGGTCAAAGAGTTTTTGGAGAAAATAAGGCACAAGAAATGAAGGAAAAATATACCCTTTTGCCCAAAGATATAAAATGGCATATGATAGGTCATTTGCAAGAAAATAAAGTAAAATACATTGTGCCTTTTGTCAATATGATACATTCTGTAGATTCTTTGAAAATACTTTTGGCTATAAATAAACGTGCATTGCTTTGCAATAGAGTTGTTGATTGTTTGTTTGAAATGGATATATCTCACGAGGAAAGCAAATTTGGTTTATCTATGGAAGAACTTATATCAATACTTTCTTCTGAGGAGTATAAGCAAATGGAAAATATAAGAATTTGTGGCTTGATGGGTATTGGTTCAATAACAGAAGACAAAGAACAAACTCGTAAAGAATTCCATGCTTTAAAAGAAATGTTTTTGGAAACCAAACAAAAGTTTTTCTCAAATAGTGAATATTTTTCTCAAATCAGCATGGGAATGAGTTCCGATTATGATTTGGCTATACAAGAAGGTAGCACTATGGTAAGAATAGGTAGCAATATTTTTGGAGCAAGAAACTACAATATTTAAAATTCTATGTCAAAGGAAGAGTTTTTTATGCAACGCTGTTTTGACTTGGCTCAAATGGCAGAGGGGCTAAATAGTCCTAACCCTAAAGTGGGAGCAGTAATTGTTTATGATAATAAAATAATAGGAGAAGGATTTCATCAAAAATATGGTCAGGCTCATGCCGAAGTAAATGCCATTAACAGCGTAAAGGATAAAGATTTGTTAAAATTATCTACACTTTATGTCAATTTAGAGCCTTGTTGCCATTATGGTAAAACTCCTCCTTGTTCAGAGTTGATAATAAAATCACAAATCAAACGTTGCGTTATTGCCAATAAAGACTCCAACCCAAAGGTAGCAGGCGGTGGTATTGCTATGTTGGAAAAAGTAGGTATAGAAGTTAAAACAGGTGTTTTGGAAAAAGAAGGTAGGTTTCTTAATCGTAGATTCTTTTGTAACCAAGAAAAAAAACGTCCTTATATTATATTGAAATACGCTCAAAGTTTGGACGGTTTTATAGATAATAGAGAGGAAAAAGAAAAACACACTCCTACTCTGCTTCATAACAAACAATTTTGGATAACAAACGATGCCTTAAAAGTATGGGTGCATAAACAGAGAATGCAAGAAGATGCTATATTTGTAGGTTACAATACTGCTTTGTTAGATAACCCTCTTTTGACAACAAGACACCTTGAAGGGAAAAACCCAATAAGAGTAGTTTTTGACAGGGATTTGTCTTTACCAAAGGAGAGTAATATTTTTGACAATTCTAGTTCTACTATCATATTTAATTATAAGAAAGAAGGTAGAGAAAATAATAATGAATACATACTTATAAGAGATAAAGAAAATATTGAGGAAGAGTTATTTAAAATATTGTATAACAAAAATATAGGCTCAATAATAGTAGAAGGAGGTGCTAAGGTAATAAATAAGTTATTGGATAAAGATTTATGGGATGAAGCCTTTGTTTTAACCGGAGATATATTTTTTCAAAAAGGAACGAAAAGCCCTGCCATTGCCACAAATAAATTAAGAAGCACGAATTATGTGGCAAATAACAGGGTAGATTATTACTCAAATGAATAAGAACTAATTATTCGGAAGTTTTTTTATCTCTATTGTAGTGAGGCATTTCAAAAGGAATAACCAAAGACATCTCTACCAAACCTCCAAAACTACCATCCTCTTTAAACCAAGGGGCTTGATAGATTAGTTTCTTTTGTCCTTTTTTCTCTATGGTATATATATTGCAAGATTTTTGTTGCATCATATTTTCTATTATTGCCTGAGAACGTTTGTTATGGCAGCCCATAATATTTTTACCTATAAGCACTTCGTCCATAGATTTAAGATTGATTCTTTTGGAATGAGTATTCAAATCTAAGAAATCTCCTTTTTCATCTGTTACCGTTATAGCAACTTGTTCCAAACCATTAGCCCAGTTTTCCATATCTTTAATTTGTTTTTGTTTTCAAAGAAAAATAAGTTATGCACCACAGAACATTACTTTTTTTTAATACTTTGTTGCTGTAAGGTGCATAACTTTTTTTATAAGTATAAGTTTATTTTGCACTCAAAACAGCAAGTGCTATTGAATAAGTTTTTGTCTTAATAGAATCTCCTCTTGAGGAAAGTATGCAAGGAACTTTTGCTCCAACAACCATAGCGGCCAATTCGGCTCCTGCAAATTTGGTAGCAGTCTTGTAGAATACATTACCGGCTTCTATAAATGGCCATACCAAACAGTCAGCATCACCAGCAACCTCAGAGTTAAGTTTTTTTATTTGAGCTGATTCTTTATCTATAGCAACATCCATAGCCAAAGGTCCGTCAACTATAGCACCCTTTATTTGTCCTCTACGATTCATTGCGGTAATCAAAGCAGCATCTACACAAGCTGGCATACCAGTAAGCATTTGCTCAGTTGCAGCTATCATAGCCACCTTTGGACACTCTATACCAAGTATGTGAGCAGTATTGATAACATAATTAACTATTGCTGTCTTTTGCTTAAAATCTGGAGCAGGAATAACCGCAACATCCGAGGTTATAAGCAATTTGTGATAAGTAGGTATTTCAAAAACAGATACATGAGAAAGCACTGGCTTACCCGCAGGCATTAAACCATTATCTTTATTAAGTATGGCTTTCATATATTTATCTGTAGAACAAAGGCCCTTCATCAAAATTTGTCCCTTGCCTTCATTGATAAGAGAAACGGCTTTCGCAGCGGCTTTTGCTTCATTTGCTTCTTGTACCAACTCAAACTTATTTACATCAACACCTTCTTCTTGACATACTTTTTTTATTGTTTCTATATCTCCTACAAGCGTAACATCTACTATACCCAAATCCACAGCTTTAGATGTTGCTCCTATGGTGTGAGAATCATTGGCAAACGCAGCAATCAAACGTTTTCTTGGAGCAGCTTTTGCAGCCGAAATCAATTCCTCTAACTTTTTCATTATTTTTTTTGTATTTACTTTGATTATATTTAGTGTTTATTTATTTTTTTCAAAACAAAAAAGACGGAATCAAAACAAAATTTTGACCCTTTTCTGCCATACATTTTTACGTTGCAAAGGTATAAAGTTTTTTTTACCTATAAAAATAAAAACAATAAAAAATAGTTGTTCCATTGTCCTTCGTTTATTTCTTTGTAGTCCAAAGCAAACTTATTCATCTCCCAAACTCCATCCTCCAAACTTTGCAATAATCTTTCATACACTCCTACCCTCTCCTTATCGCTATTCAACAATTCCTCTACCTTTGCCTTTAACTCTTGCAGACTGTGTAAAGTCTTGCTATCCTCCGTTCCGAAAAACCTTTGATATAACCTCATCAAATACATATCTTGCTCGCCGTTCCATCCTTGCACCTGCCTCTCATACTTATTATCCTCTCCCTTATACAAACCATAACTCTTATCATATGTATGTATATTATAAGAATACCTATCACGGAATACTTCACTTGCAAGCAATATCTTTACCTTTCCTTGCAATGTTTTCATAGCCTCTTTACCCTTTGGCAACTCATACCTCTTTAATACTTGTTGCATTCTTTCTTGCACCTTCTCCTCTTTAATACTATTATAGCAATCCATCCAGTCGGTTATCATATTTATCTCCCATTGCTCCAATATCACATTCTTTTTGTCTATCGTTTGCTATCGTCCAACATCTACTCCCTCTTGCTCACTTATAGATAACAAAAACTTTGCTATTGTTACCAACTTCCTTACACCATTTGCCCAATCAAACCATCTATCTATACTATTTAACCATTGCTTTTTTCTTATAAATCTTTTAGCCTCATTGTCCCATTTCCAACCACCATTTAACTTCAACTAAATTGCCATCATCCTTACATTTTTTTCCCTCTATTTGCGGGTTCTCAAAATTTTGTATTACCTCTGCAACAGAATTCAAATCTAAATATTCCACCTCAGCGAGATTGATTCGCTGTTGGTTTATTAAGGTTTGAATTCTTTCTTTATCTAAATACAAAGCCTTTCCTTGTGTGATCCAATTTAATGCACTTGTTAAAGACTTGTAGAAATTCATCTGCAATTCCCCTACACCGAGTTAGTGGTAAGGTAGTAATAAGTTAGCATAGGTTATTATAGGTTAGCATAACGCATAAGCGAAGCCTCAGGCTTTTTAATAGACGCAAAGCGTATTATTTTTTTTAAGGGCTTTGCCCTATCTCAACTCATAACAACCTATCAAAAAACGAAAAAAAAACTAAAAAAAAACAAAAAAACGGTTTACTGATTATCAATAAGTTACAAAATAAAAACGTGCACGCGTTTGGTCAGGTCAAAAAATGTTCGTAACTTTGTAAGAGAAAAATAC
>CAZVEO010000008.1:0-40542 GCA_964626385.1 uncultured Bacteroidaceae bacterium | reverse complement strand
ATCAGTAGTAGCACCCTTGTTTTTTGCTTTTAACTATGTATTTACGCGATTTCCCAAAAAAATTTTTTTACTACTTTTTTTGTAATTTTGTAAAAAAAATAGTGCAGTGTAAAATAATGAAAAATTTTGGTATCATAGGTATAGGAGGTTATGTTGCGCCGAGGCATCTAAAAGCTATAAAAGAGACTGGAAACAATCTTGTTTGTGCATTGGATACTAATGATAGCGTAGGGATTATAGATTCTTTTTTTCCAATGTGTAATTTCTATACCGAATATGAAAGATTTGACAGATATGTGGATAAGATTGGAAGAACAGATAAGAAATTGGACTATCTTTCAGTTTGTACTCCAAATTATTTGCACGATGCTCATATACGTTTTGGCTTACGCAATGGCTGTGATGTGATTTGCGAAAAGCCTCTGGTTCTAAATACTTGGAATCTTGATGCTTTAACACTTTTGGAAAACAAAACAGGCAAAAAAGTATATAATATTTTGCAATTACGCTTGCATCCTGCCGTTATAAAATGGAAAAACAAAATAGACTCCGCGCCAAAAGACAAGATTTTTGATGTAGATTTGACCTATATCACTTCTCGTGGACTTTGGTATTACACTTCTTGGAAAGGCAATACAGAAAAAAGTGGAGGTATTGCCACCAATATAGGAGTACATTTCTATGATATGCTGTCGTGGATATTTGGCAAAGTAAAGGAAAATATTGTTCATATAGCCTCACATGACAGAGTGGCAGGCTTGCTTCATTTTGAAAGGGCAAGCGTAAGATATTTTCTTTCTATAAATTATGACACTCTACCCGAAGAAATCAAACAACAAGGCAAACGCACATACAGAAAAATAGTTTGCGATAATGAAGAGATTGAATTTTCCGAGGGCTTTACCGAATTGCATACAGAAAGTTATAAAAACATTCTAAACGAAGGTGGATTTACTTTGCAAGATGCAAGAAATTGTATAGAAATAGTAAGTTATATAAGAAATGCTAAGCCCATAGGACTAAAGGGCGATTATCACCCATTAGCAAAACTGCCTCTTGTAGAACACCCGTTTTTGAAAAATTAAGAAAATATGGAAAAACTGCCTGTTTTTGATATGTTTTACTCCATACAAGGAGAAGGAGAATTTGTTGGTATGCCTGCTTTTTTTATTAGGTTGGCTGGATGCAACGTGGGATGTGATTTTTGTGATGAAAAAAGAGCATGGAAAACAAGACCTGATATGATGGTTGAAATAGAGCATATCATATCAAAAATAAAAAAAATCGGAGCAAAAAATGTTGTTATCACAGGTGGAGAACCTTCATTGTATGATTTAACTCTTTTGACAAAGTCTTTAAAAAATATGGGTATAAGAGTTTTTTTGGAAACCTCGGGAGTAAATAGGATATTAGGCGATTTCTTTCATATTACACTATCACCAAAACAAAACAAAGAACCTTTATTGCAGGAAGATAAAACAACGGGAAAAACATATTTTGCCAACCCTGTAAATTCTTTAAAAGTTATTATAGCAGAAAGAAAAGATTTTCTTTTTGCTGAAAAAATGGCAAATTTTATAAAAGATAAAGAAAAAGTCTCTTTTTACCTTCAGCCCGAATGGAGCAAAACACAAACGATACTCCCTCAAATAACAGATTATGTAAAACAAAACAACCTGTGGTCGCTTTCTATACAAATGCATAAGTATATGAATATAAAGTAAAGAAATACTCATTTTTTATAAAAATATTTGGTAGCCACAAAAATAATATATATCTTTGCAAAAAATATATACTATACAAAATAGTCTATATGATATAAATTTAAAAACTTTAAACTTTATGAAAAATTTAAAACCTAATACCATTAAGAAAACGGATATATCTAAATATCTGTCTTTCATAAGAATAAATAAACGTCCTCTCAAAAGGAGTCGCTTATAACAAAATATGTAACCAGCCTTTTACTTATTTTTAGACTCCATAAAACAGGTTAAACCTTATACAATCTTATATTTTTACTCCTTTTGTATAAGAAAGGCTACGATAGTAAAAACTTCTTGTAGTGAGATTGCATAACTACAAGTAGTTGAAAATAATATTTGCAAAAACAAAAAAAAACTAAAAAAAATGATAATAAATAATATAAAAAAAATAGCACTGTGCTTATTAACTTTAATGGGAGTATCATTATTCTTTGTTGCTTGTAACAACGAGGACGAATCTACTACAACATCATTAAAATCAAGTGAACTAAGTATTTTTAATAAAGAAAATCCTTATGATATATATGGGGTGCAATTATTAGATTTATTCAAACAAGTTGCTGATATAATTTCTAATGATGAAAAATTGACAGAGAAAGAATATTATTCAAAGGCAGAAGATTTAATAAAAAATACTAACTGTCCATACCCTGTATTTTCAGAAGAGGATATAATAAAGATGGATACTACTTATTTTTCATACATATTTAATAAATTTACTTCTCAAGTTAGGAATAAAGGTGTAATAATAGCCTCTAAAATAATAGAAAAAGAGATTTTAAATGAGATAAAAGATATAGATATACAAAGACGATACCTATGTATAATATCTCAACTGAAATATTCTCTATACGCTTCAGATGTAATCGCTTTTGCTCCAACACAAGGAGAACGATTTGACAATTGTATGTATAATAAAATGTACGACATAGACAATGGTAATATAATAGACAAAATAGTTTTCACAGTAGGATTACCTCAAAGTGCTATTGCCTTTGTTATTTCTTGTGAATATGATGCTATTTTTAATCCTGATATACCTGAATGTCAATACAAAAAACCATTTCCAGAGGGTGTAAAATAAAAAAACTGTTTAAAGTTATGACAAAGATAAAAATAAGTAAACAAGAAAAGATTGAAGGATTATTATTGATAATTTTTGCTATCAGTACAATGACATCTTTCTTATTGAGACGTAATGATTTGGTTTTACTTTTAACAAGCCTGATTGTTATAGTATTGCTTGTACTTTGGATAAAGAACGCAAAAACGTATATAGAAAGAAACAATAGACAAACTTATAATACTCTTATGTTTATTTTAGGCGTATATTCAAAAAGTGCAAGTTTAATAGCCCATTCTTTTTATCTACTAAAGTTACCTTTTAGTAATGAAATATTTATTGTTGCAGTTTTTTCGTTATTGACATACATCATTATCTCTTTGATAAATAAAGAGTATCGCGAAGCTCTATGGGGAGTTATTTATAAAATAATTTAGTCTTTATTAGAAAGGAGAAAACACTATGAAAAGAGCATTGTTTTTTATTGTTTATTGCTTGTTTGCAGTCAGTTTGTTTGCTCAAAATACGTATAAAAAAGATGTCTATAAACAGGTAGAAAAAGAATTAAATGCGCTGCAAAAACAGATAGACCAAGGTTTGTATTACTCTGCATACGAAACTATTGAGAGAATTACAAAGGTTGTAGAGGACAAAAAACAAACAAAGGAATTGTTTTCCAATATTCAAAAACTTAAACAACTTTCTCCTCAAAAACCAGAGTCTGAATGCGCAAATTTAAAAGAGCAACAGCAAAAAGGAAAGAAAATTCCAGATGAAACTTTATTTTTTTATGATTGCTTAGATAAATAATAATTCTATAATAACAAAGTTAGCATAAGTTCAAACTTTGTCTGTTTTATTAACGCAAAGTGCAGTATATCCATATTATAAACTTATGCTAACTTTTGTTATTAGTGCTTACATTTACTTTTACCAGAATATTCTGTAAAGTCCAAGCGTATTATTTCAGTGCGGTGAAAAGATTTTTCTATATACTTTATTCCCATATCTTTGTATTGCGGTGAAAGTTTATCAACAAACATTATCAAAGCCTCTTTTCTTTCTTGCTCCGGTAAATTTATATGAGCCTCTCCTTTTAATACAACACTTTCGTACTCTGTTGAAAATTTAGAGGGTTGAAGATTAACCTTCCCTACAACACAAAAACTTACTTTATTGTTTTCTCTTATTACATCAAGTTTCTTACCCTCCGGTGCACAATGTATGTATATGCTATTTTGTTCTTCAAAGACAAAATTCACAGGAATACCATATGGATTAGCCTCCTTATCTGCAAGTGACAAAAAACCATACTCACTCGTTTTTAACAATTCTAAAGCCCTTTGCTCATATAGCAATCTGTCTTGTCTTCTAATGTCCTTAGTATTGTATATCATAAATTCTTTTTTTTAAAGTTAAAGAACTTATTTCTTTTTATACTCCTTATATTCTTCATTAAGTCCTTTGACAATTTCGTCTGTTATATCCATACCTTCGTCCATATACAAGGTAGGAGAACTAACGTATGACTTAGACAAAATAATATTGTATTTATCATGCTTAGCATTGTAATCTTTAACAAAAGCATAAACAGCATCCAAAAGTTTTTTGTTTTGAGTTACTTGCTCCTGCTGTAAATCGCTTTGTAATTTAGCAGGCATTTGTTGAAGATTTTGCATTCTTTGTTGCAATTCTTGTTCTTTTGCCTTTTGTTGTGTTAAGGTTAATTTATCTCCGTTAGCCATATAGTCTTTATAATCCTTTTCCAAAGAGGCTTGTTGTTGCTTAAAAGAATTCTCAGCCTGTTGTTGCTTTTTTTCCAATGCTTCTTGCATCTCAATAGCCATATTATACTTTGCAAGAATTGTATCAGTGTCAATATATGCTATTTTCAAATCTCCGCTTTGTATGGTTTTAGTTGTTTTTTTTGTATTTGTGGCTACAGTATCCTCACTCTTTCCTTTAAACATACTTATCAAACTAAAAACAATAGCCAAAACCGACAACACCACAGCCAACAAAACAAGAGTTTTACTTCCATTTCGTTTTTCTACCCCCAACTCCTTATTGTTGCTTTGCTCAAAGGTCGGTTCAAAAGTTTGCTCGTTGTTTATATTATTTTCTTCCATTTCTTTACTTTCTTATTTTATGTTAAAAATTATTGTTCCTTAGTCCATCCAAGATTTCAACTCCTCTATTTTCAAAGCAGGAATCTGTAATTTGTTTTTCTTTCTCAAACCGTTCAAATCATTAAATAATTTATTGACATTTGCCGATTTTAGATTCTCCATTGTACCCACACCTGCCTTTTTCAACATTTCTATCCATTCTGAAGGGATACCTTTGTTTGCAAAATCATCATCCGAAGATATGGCTTGTTGTACTTCTGGTTTCATCTGAGGAAAGAATAAAACATCTTGTATACTATTACTATTAGTCATCATCATAGCCAATCTATCTATACCTATTCCCAAACCTGCAGTAGGTGGCATACCTATTTCTAAGGCTTTCAAAAAGTCCTCGTCCAAAACCATACTCTCAGCATCACCTCTTTTTCCTAATTCCAACTGTTCCTCAAATCTTTTTCTTTGGTCCATAGGGTCATTTAACTCAGAATAAGCATTGCATATCTCTTTGCAATTACATACGGCTTCAAATCTTTCTACCAACCCTTTTTTATTCCTATGTTTCTTAGCCAAAGGCGACATTTCTATAGGGTAGTCGTATATAAAAGTAGGTTGTATAAGTTTACCCTCGCATGTTTCTCCAAATATTTCATCAATCAACTTTCCTTTGCCCATAGTTTCATCTATAGGAACATTTAGTTTTTGTGCCGTCTGCCTCAATTCCTCTTCTTCCATATTGGTTATATCTATACCCGTAAAATGTTCTATGGCTTCATACATGGTATATCTCTTCCATGGACGTTTGAAATCTATCTCATTCTCACCTACTTTAACCTTTGTTGTACCATGCAAGGCTATGGCTATTTTCTCAACCATTTCCTCTACGGTATCCATCATCCAAAAATAATCCTTGTAAGCAACGTACAACTCCATTTGAGTAAATTCAGGGTTGTGAAATCTATCCATTCCCTCGTTTCTAAAATCCTTACTAAATTCATACACACCCGAATACCCACCAACTATCAATCTTTTTAAATACAGTTCATCTGCTATTCTCAAATACAAATCCATATCCAAAGTATTGTGATGAGTTTTGAAAGGTCTCGCTGCCGCTCCTCCGTAAATAGGCTGTAATATAGGCGTTTCTACTTCCAAATACCCTTTTTCATTAAGGTATTCTCTCATGGTATTTACTATTATTGTTCTTTGTATAAAGGTTTGCCTTACATTTGGGTTTACAATCAAATCTATATATCTTTGCCTATATCTTTGCTCTGCATCGGAAAAAGAATCGTACTCCTTACCATCCTTAGTTTTTACTACTGGCAAAGGCTTAACACTTTTGCATAATACTTTAATATTCTTAACATGGACACTAATTTCTCCCATTTTGGTACGAAAAACAAAGCCCTCTACTCCTATTATATCTCCTATATCCAACAACTTTTTGAATACAACATTGTAAAGACTTTTATCTTCATTTGGACATACTTCATCACGATTTAAATATAGTTGTATTCTACCTTTTTCGTCCTGCAATTCACAAAAAGAAGCCGCTCCCATAATTCTGCGAGACATTATTCTTCCCGCTATTTTTACATTTGCAAATTTAGCCTCTTCTTTATCAAAGTTTTCCTTTATTTCCTCACTATTTGTATTTATTTCGTATTCTGCTGCTGGATAAGGTTCTATACCCATAGACCTTAATTCTTCAACATCCTTACGTCTTTGGATTTCTTGCTCATTTAGTTCCATATTACTCTACTTATTTTTTGCAAAAGTACAAAAAAAATACAACTCTTAATAAGTAAAGCCACCTATTTAACAATAACCACACACATTTTTTGTATTATTATGTAATATATTAACATTGGTTAGCCTCCAAATTTTACCAATACTTTTATAAGCGGAAAGTATAACAATTTGTGCTAATTCATAAAAAATTATAGTCTCTGACACAAAATAGCACTACACAATTATACCTTTGCAAAAAATTATAAAAGAAATATAAACAAATAAAAATTTAATTATTATGATGAAAAAATATTTGACGCTAATAATTTTAGCACTTACGGTTGTGTTTTCAACAAACGCCCAAATTGTAAAAACAGAGGAACTTGAAAAATATGCCAAAGAAAAGTACGGCGATACATGGAAAAAAGCAGCTGAAAATCTTAAGGAAAAAGGGGGATTGTCTTTGGATAAAAACGGTGCATTGACTTATACACAAGTTGTCAATTGTGAAGGAATGTCAAAAGACCAAATTTATGTTATTCTTAACTACTGGTACGCAAACTCTTTTGGTGATGCCAACTCTGTAATTCAATTAAATGATAAAGAACTCGGTTGTATCATAGGAAAAGGATTTGTTGAAAATATAGCATTTCATACCGGAGGTTTCAATAGATATGCTGTAAGTATTCATCCTATTATCAAGACAGATATCAAAGACGGGAAAGTAAGAGTTACCTACACCGTTCCTTCTTACGATGTTGCTAAATTAGTGGGAGGAGGTGCACTTGGAAGTTCTCGCCCTACTCGTACAGAAGAAAAATGGGCAATAGATGAGTGTTTCCCTTTTACAGATGATGATAACCATAAGAAAACCTCTGCAAAAGCATTGGTTATGTCTCACGCTTATAGCAATGTCATTATGGATAAAATAGAAGAGGCTTTAAAAAATGGTATGGTTGGCAACGAAGGAGATGACTGGTAGTTAAAAAATTGTATAGAAACATTATTTCATTCTTATTATATATTATTATTTAAAACTAAAGGACGCTATTCAAAGCGTCCTTTAACATTTTAACTTATTTAACATTATGAATTATAAAACTGGACCTGCTTTAACCAAAAGTTTGCCTTGTGGATTGTTTTCGTATTTAACAAAATTCTTTATAAATCTATCCGCAAGGTCTTTGGCTTTGTCTTCCCACTGTTTTGCATCTGAATAAGTATCTCTTGGATCAAGTATATTAGTATCTACACCTTTCAATTCTGTAGGTACAGTAAAGTTGAAATAAGGTATTTTCTTAGTAGGAGCCTTATCAATAGAACCGTCAAGTATGGCATCTATTATTCCTCTTGTGTCTTTTATGGAAATACGCTTACCAGTACCATTCCAGCCAGTATTTACAAGATAAGCTTTTGCATTAGATAATTGCATTCTTTTTACCAATTCTTCAGCATATTTTGTTGGATGCAACTCCAAAAACGCTTGACCAAAACAAGCAGAAAACGTTGGTACAGGTTCTTTTATACCTATCTCGGTTCCTGCAAGTTTAGCAGTAAAGCCACTTAAGAAATAGTATTTTGTTTGCTCTTCGTCCAATATGCTAACAGGAGGCAATACTCCGAAAGCATCGGCAGAAAGGAATATAACTTGCTTTGCTGCTGGAGCATGAGAAATAGGACGAACTATGTTTTTGATATGATAAATAGGGTAAGAAACTCTTGTATTTTCTGTAACTGATTTGTCAGTAAAATCTATCTTTCCATCTTTGTCAACAGTAACATTTTCCAAAAGGGCATCTCTTCTTATGGCGTTGTAAATATCTGGTTCTGCATCTTTATCCAAATTGATAACCTTAGCATAGCAACCACCTTCAAAGTTAAATACTCCGTTATCGTCCCAACCATGTTCGTCATCACCAATCAATAAACGTTTAGGGTCAGTAGATAAAGTAGTTTTTCCAGTACCAGAAAGTCCAAAGAAAATAGCAGTATTTTCTCCATTCATATCAGTATTTGCTGAGCAGTGCATTGAGGCAATACCTTTCAATGGCAAATAATAATTCATCATTGAGAATAACCCCTTTTTCATCTCTCCACCATACCATGTATTAAGGATAACTTGTTCTTTGCTTGTTACATTAAACAAAACCGCTGTCTCACTTCTCAAACCAAGTTCTTTAAAATTCTCTACCTTTGCCTTAGAAGCATTGTAAACAATGAAATCCGGTTCTTGCTCAAATTCTGCTTGATTTTGAGGACGAATAAACATATTGGTAACAAAATGAGCCTGCCAAGCAACCTCCATAATGAAACGAATTTTCATTCTTGTATCTTTATTTGCTCCACAGAAACCATCAACAACAAACAATCTCTTATTGCTCAATTGTTTTGTTGCTATGTCTTTGCATTTTACCCATGCTTGTTCGCTAACCGGGTGATTGTCATTAGGGTATTCCTCAGTGTTCCACCAAATATTATCTTTGGAAGAAGCATCCATAACTATGTATTTGTCTTTAGGAGAACGACCTGTATAAATACCAGTCATAACATTTACTGTTCCCAATTCAGTTACCTGACCTCTATCATAACCTTCAAGTTCAGGTTTAGTCTCTTCATTAAAAAGTACTTCGTATGTAGGATTGTAGATTACTTCTTTTACTCCACTGATTCCGTACTGCTCTAAGTTTATATTAAACATCTCTCTCTATTTTTTTATATTTTACTATGATTTAACGATATAAAGACAAAATTATTATATAAGAAAGGTATATAAATTGCTTTAATAAACATATTTGGACAAAAAAGGAGCAAAAAGTGAGGATATGCTATAAGGTATTTTTCTCCAAAGGGTATAAAATATTTTTTTGTCCCTTATATTCTTATGTTTTTTGGAATATGACCAATAAAGATTCTTTTCTTCTGCTTTCCAATGTCTTTTGTACTTATAAACCGAAGAATTGCTGGTACTCCTTCCGAAAGAATACGCAGAACCATTTTCTTGTTTGACAAAACACATTATTGAATAATGAAGAATATACGAGGTATAACAATGATTATATTGATTTATGGTTGCAAAAAACTCATTTTCATACAATTTATTATCTATATTGTTGAGAGTTGCTCCTCCTATTACTTTATCTTCAATACAAGCAATAAAGATAGTGGTTTTGCCCGTTTTCAATTTTCTATTTATAAGCGACTTACCTGTTGGCATTACTCCTATTTCTTTCATTCTTTGAGCATAGACCTTATAAAACTTGTTCAAAAATTTCTTGCTTGTACCATACTCTACTTTAATATTGTTTTTATAGGCTCGTCTTATTTTTCGTTTTACATCTGAAGGAAATTTATCCCAAAGATTGTCCTTATCACCTAAATGCATTACTGGGACTATTTTATCAGAATAAATATATTGACTATGCCCAACGGTATCTCTAATTTCCCAAGACGCTTTTCCTGTGGAAATAATGTTGCCGTCCTCACTCTCAAAAAGTTTAAAAGGTGCCGAGTGTCTATCTGTTATTTTATTCTCCACAATAGCTATAGAATAGTATGGCAGTGCTATCCACCTTTTGCCACATTTACACATAAGAAGAGTTTTTCGCACTCCGTCTTTAGTTGTATAGGGTATGCGAAAAACTTTCTTATGATAGACGTTTTCAAAATCTTTTATAAATGTATCTGCATTTTCTATCTCTATCATGTTTATTTTGTAGTAGTTAAAGAATTTTTAATAATTCTTTGCAAATATAACTCTTTGTTTAGAAGGTTTACCTGTATAAATACATTTACCTTCCTCTTGAGGATTGTCTAATGGAATACAACGTATAGTGGCTTTGGTTTCTTCTTTGATTTTTAGTTCTGTTTCCGTTGTTCCGTCCCAATGACAAAGCAAAAAGCCTCCTTTTTCTATTTCTTGTTTAAATTCTTCCCATGTATCAACTTTTCTTGTATTCTGTTGTCTAAGAGTTAGGGCTTTTTGGAATAGATTTTTTTGTATTTCTTCCAACAAATGCTCTACATATTGACAAATATTCTCAGTTTGATGCAAAATCTTTTCACAAGTATCCCTACGAAAAACCTCTATTTTGTTTTCTTTCAAATCTCTTGCTCCCAAAGTCAAACGCACAGGTACTCCCTTAAACTCATACTCATTAAATTTCCAACCCGGCTTGGTTTTTGTATCATCGTCATACTTGACTGATATATTTTTTAGTTTCAAATTGTCTTGTATACTTTGGGCAAGAGTATCTATTGTTTGTTTTTCTTCTTCTGTCTTATATATAGGTATAATAACCACTTGCAAAGGTGCAAGCATAGGAGGCAATACTAAACCATTATCATCGGAATGAGTCATAATCAAAGCACCCATAAGTCTTGTAGAAACTCCCCAAGAAGTTGCCCAAACATACTCCAACTTATTATCTTTGGATAAGAATTTAACATCAAAGGCTTTGGCAAAATTTTGTCCTAAAAAGTGAGAAGTACCTGCTTGAAGTGCTTTACCATCTTGCATCATAGCCTCTATACAATAAGTTTCCACAGCACCTGCAAAACGCTCATTAGCCGTTTTTATTCCTCTAACAACAGGCATAGCCATATATTTTTCTGCAAAATCTGCATAAACATGCATCATTTTCAAGGCTTCTTGTTGTGCTTGCTCTGAGGTTTCGTGAGCTGTGTGTCCCTCTTGCCAAAGAAACTCTGCTGTACGAAGAAACATTCTTGTTCTCATTTCCCAACGTACTACATTTGCCCACTGATTGCAAAGAATAGGCAAATCTCTATAAGATTTTATCCACTTTCTGTAAGTATCCCAAATAATAGTCTCAGAGGTAGGACGAACAATAAGCTCTTCTTCCAACCTTGCATCTGGGTCGGGTATCAGACCTTTGCCGTCAGGAGATTTTGCTAATCTATGATGAGTTACTACAGCACATTCTTTTGCGAATCCTTCAACATGCTCTGCCTCTTTTTCAAAAAATGACTTAGGAATAAACAAGGGAAAATAAGCATTTTGATGTCCTGTTGCTTTAAACATAGAGTCTAATGCATGTTGCATTTTTTCCCATATTGCATAACCATAGGGCTTTATTACCATACAACCTCTCACCGAAGAATTCTCTGCAAGGTCAGCTCTTTGTACCAATTCATTATACCATTCTGAATAGTTTTCTTCTCTTTTTATAAAATCTTTTGCCATTATATTTGTTTTGGTATAGTTTTTGAACTACTTTTTATGATGTAATCTATTGTATAATTTATTTTTAAGAAAGTGCAAAATTACAAAAAAGACAACAAATTTTTATAAATAGGGAGATATATTATGAAATTTTTAAGTAGAAAAAGTTTATTGTTATTTGCAATGTGTGTAGCGAGTACGTTAATTGTAGTTTCTTGTGCTGTAGAAACTACAGGGCTTTCCTCCTATGATGACATTTATTTGGACGAAGCGGAAATAAAAGAACAAGATGATGCTTTTGAGAAACAACAGGAGATGGAAAGAAAACAATATGAGGAAAGTTTACGTGCTTATAGACAACAATTGGCACGAGAGGAAAGTCAATATAATGATGAACAAGAGTATGGTTATAATACAGAAGATACCATTTTTAATATGGATGATTATTATGACTATGCTTATACAGCAAGAATAAAGAGATTTCACTCTCCAAGAATAATTTACAATTACTACGATGATTTTTATACTGACCTTTGTTGGTATGATACAGACCCATTGCTTTGGGGGACAAGTATTTATTTGGGTTATCGTTGGTGGTATCCTACTACGTGGTACTGGGGCTGGAACTATGGTTGGAGATGGCATAGACCTTTTTATTGGGATAGACCTTGGGGCTGGGGTTATTATGCGTGGGATTGGTATGCTCCTTACAGACCTTGGGGGCATTATCACTCGCCTTGGTATTTCAACTCGTGGGATAGAAACTCTAATTTTTATCGTAGACCAGCTCAAATGACTCGCAACAGAAATAGTAGAAGTAATTCTTCAGGTACAGGTTTCCGTTATAATAATAGTAGTGATGCTACTCAAAATTCAGCAACCTCCTTTGGTGATAGATATAACCAAAGATATGGCAATGCAACCAATAGAAGCAATAGGACAACAGTCAATAATACTAATACAAGAAGAAACAGCAAATCTAATACAAATACACGTATTGATAATCAAAGAAAAGAAAACAATACACGTTCCTATACTCCTGCTTCTCAGCGTCAGCAAAGAAGTTCCAACGAGTATAGACGCAATTCCAACAACAATCGTTCTAATGTAAATACTCGTTCTTCTAATAGCAACAATAGGAGTTCTTCTTTTAGAAGTGGTTCTTCCCGTTCTTCTTCCTCCTCAAGAGGTACATCTCATTCCTCAGGTGGTTCTTCAAGAAGAAGATAAACATATAATAAAAAATAATGTTTTGACGTTAAGTAGTAAAAGTATAATGAATAAAACCAAACAAAATATGAAAAGAATAGTGTTTTTAATATCGGTTTTTTTAGGAATAGTTGTTGCTAATGCACAGAGCACTGATTTTCCTTTGATGTTTTCTCAATATGGAATGAACGGAACAGCAAACTTTATAGGAAAAGGTGGAGCAATAGGAGCGTTGGGAGGAGATATAATGTCGGCTAATTACAATCCTGCAGGTTTGGGCTTGTATCGTTCAAGTGAGTTTACCTATTCTATGGGCTTGGATATGAATTCCACCAAGTCTACATATAGTGGTCTTACGGGTAAGGATTCTCACCCCTCTTTTAACTACGGTAATCTTGGACTTGTTTTGGACTTTAATAATGGCAAAAAATCTTCTTGGAAACACGTTCAGTTATCTTTTGGACTCAATCGTTTGATGAATTTCAACAATAGAATAAAAGTAACAAGAAATGGACTTAATCGCTCTTATATAGATGCTAATTATATTAATTATTATGATGCTAACGGTGATGGTGTTTTGGATAATGGATTTAATGTTTCTGATGTAGATAATGACGATTTCTTTCAATCCGGAGTTATTAGTGTAGATAATGACGGAAATCTTTATTCTGAATATTTTAATGGTAGTTTTGACCAAATAATAGCCTATAGAGAAAGTGGTTATCTTAATGAGTTTTCAATGTCCGTTTCGGGTAATTACAAGAATTGGTTATATCTTGGTGCTACCGTTGGCATTCCTTTTGGTAGTTATACTGCAAAATATATGTTTTCTGAGTATGTAACCAATGATAATGGAGAAGGTAAATATAATTACAATACGGAGCAAAACCTTTCTATTACTGGATTTAATCTAAAACTTGGAGCAATAGTTAAACCTGTTTCGTTTTGGCGTATAGGTGGAGCAATACATACTCCTACGTTTTATAGTGTAGATGATGATTTTTATCAAGAGGTTTCCTTTAACTATGCCTCTGGTGGTTGGTTAAACCCTATTAGTTATCGTATGCAATCTCCTTGGCGTTTTATTGCAAGTACTGCATTTGTTTTAGGAAATAATAAGTCTCCTATCTCGGGTACTTTGAGTATTGATTATGAATATGCAGATTATAGTTTTATGAGTTTTGATATGGATGATGATATTGCTTCTGAAACCAATTTAAACACTATAATAGAAAATACTTATTCTGGTGCAAGCAATCTAAGAATTGGTGGAGAAGTGAAAATGGATAGATTATATGCAAGAGTAGGTTATGCTTATTATGGTTCTCCATACGAAAGCGAAAGTAATAACGATGCTTCTTGGAATTACATAACTTGTGGTTTGGGTTATAGAGGAAAGGTTTGTAATTTTGATTTGGCTTACGCTTATGGCAAGCAAAAAAGCAAATATTATGTTTATGACGAGTACGACACAAGTACAGGCACATGGTCAGCAGATGCTTTGCCAACGGAGGTTACAAGAAACAAGCATCTTATTCAAGCAACAGTAGGATTTAAATTCTAAAAAACAATATTGCAACAAAACAAAAAATGGAGGTAATAATTATTACCTCCATTTTTTGTTTTTCAAAACTCCCACCAATAAAACAGCCTGCCCCCACAGGGTGCAGGCACAACCTGTTTTAAAGGGCACAGGCACAGCCTGTCTTATAAGGGCAGAGCCATTAAACAAAAGAAACGGCTCTGCCCTATAAGACACCCTATGGGTGTAACCTATGCTAACTCTTAGTAACTCATTCATTACAACCTATGCAAACTTATGCAGAAAACGTAACGGCTTTGCCCTTATAATACACCCTGTGGGTGCAGGCACAAGCTGTAGCCTGAGGCTGTTCTATAAGACGCATAAGCGTATAAAAAAATAAAGGCTTTGCCCATAGAGGCACCCTATGGGTGCACCCTGCGGGTGCAGGCTGTGCCTGTAACTTATATTAACTCATTATTCCCTCACCAAAAAACCTATAAAAAAGACCTCAAAAAATTTTTTTCGGGAAATCGCGTAAATACCTATTTAAAAGCAAAAAATAAGGGTGCTACTATTGATTATCAATTAGTTAACCTTTTTAGAAAGGTCGAAATCGGGTATTTTTCTTGATTTTCAGCGATTTCGAAAGGTTTTTTGAAGAAAAATTTTTCTTTAAGCGGATTTTGTAAAAATGAATCTTCGTTTTATTTCGACGAATCTTCGTTTCGATTTCTTGAAACGAAGATTCGTTATCGTTGATTATCAAGTAGTTACAAGGGTAAAAATCGTTAATTTTGAGGTAGGGCTGTTTTTCTCTTACAAAGTTACGAAGATTTTTTGACCTGACCAAACGCGTGCACACTTTTTATTTGTAACTTATTGATAATCAGTAAACCGATTTTGCATCCACAGGGTGCTTTTTATAGAGCAGAGCCGTTGCTTTTTTCAGTTTTTTCATCAATTCCTTACAGCGAGTTGGCGTTTACTTATAATGGCTTGTGAGAGGAGTATGTTTGTTGTTTGACCTTATGGTTTTGGTGGAGGTAGAGGGTTTAGCGTGATAAATATATCTTAACCAATTGGTTTGTCGTTTGGTATTATATTTTAAATGTCCTATGGAAAAGAGGCTCTTATCTTTAAGCCTTACAAAACCTTCGCTCCACGTACCCATATCAAGATAAATTGCGTCCTTTATTCCTACCTCTTTCAGTGCGCTTGCAAAGTTTTCAAAACTAAGTCTATCTACACTTTCTATTATCACTCCCCTACCGTTGTATATAGCCAAACACCTGCGAAAAGTGGGCTTCTGCTTGCGAAATATAGTACACTCCACAGTATCACCATTTTTTAAAATTAGCATTTGTTGGAAATATGCACCACCTTGTTTTTGTGCCATAGATTTATAAAGGGAAGATTTAGAAAGTGTGTCTATAATTATAGTATCTTTGAGTATAAGGCAAAAACCTGTTTCCACATCCGATTTATTAGAATATAATTGTCCCTTACATATATAATCTCCCACAACATCTTTAAGATTACTTGCCGTAAAAGCAGCGGCAACAGAAAGGGCTATATCGTCGGAATTACTATCCGGCCTTTGATTGGTAAAAGAAACCTTGCAATTGTGAGGCATATAAAAAACCAAAGATAAATCCAAGGTGTCCTGTCTAAGAAAAACCGTGTCCAAAGTAACGTATGCGTAAGTCTTGCTTTGAGCAAAAGCAAAAAAAATAGAAAACGAACACAAACACAAAGCAATAAATCTTTTCATATTTTGAAAATTTATTTTTCTTTCTTTATGCCTCTATATTTGTAAAGAAAAAGAATACGTGCTTCTTTTTTTTTAAAACACGCATTCTGTAACTTAATCTTATAATAATATTTTTTTATTTAAACAACGTTAAATTCTAAGATTTTATGCCTTACCCATAGGGTTGATATTTGTATAATCAGCAACAAAATTCTCCTCTATAGGCCCAAAATTTTTCTCATAACGAGAAATATTTTCTTGTAAAGCATATAAAAGTTTTTTTGCATGAATAGGTGCAAGTAAAACTCTACTTCTAACCTCAGCCTTAGGAACTCCCGGCATTACTTGTAAAAAATCAACAACAAATTCTGAAATAGAATGTTGTACTATTTGTAAATTGGAATAGACACCCGGCGCTATCTCGGGCTTAAGTTCTACATCCATTTTTTGTTCTTCATTCTCTGTCATAATACTTAACTTTATTTTATTAGTTCAAAAAAGTGCAACGCATAAATTAGAAATGCGTTACACTTATAATTATTTTTATAGTATATAAAATCTTTATTTATTAGATGCAACCTTTCTACCTTTTCTAACAGGTTGCAAAGAAGGAGTCTTAAAAGCCTCCAATTGTTCTCTATTGGCAACGAAAATATTCTGATATTCTCTAAGTCCAGTACCAGCAGGAATCAAGTGTCCTACAAGAACATTTTCCTTCATACCTACCAAATCATCTGTCTTTGCAGTTATGGCAGCCTCGGTCAATACCTTTGTAGTCTCTTGGAAAGAAGCAGCCGACAAGAAACTCTTTGTTTGCAAAGAGGCCTTGGTTATACCCTGAAGTACTTGGTGAGCCGTTGCTGGCTGAGTATCTCTTGACTCCATTGTCTTAAGGTCTCTACGTTTCAAAGAAGAATTTTCATCCCTAAGTTCTCTTGCAGTAATTATCTGTCCATTGCTAAACATATTACTATCGCCACTGTCAGTAATTACTTTCTTACCATATAACTTATCATTTTCATCTTGAAAATCAATCTTGTTTATGGCTTCACCCTCAAGGAAATGAGTATCACCCGGGTCATCAATCTCTACCTTACGCATCATTTGACGTACGATAACCTCAAAGTGCTTGTCGTTTATCTTCACACCTTGCAAACGATAGACATCCTGTGCCTCATTGACAATATATTTTTGCACCTCCAAAGGTCCCAAAACATTAAGAATATCAGCAGGAGCAATTTCGCCCTCAGAAAGAGTAGTACCCGCTTTTACGTAGTCATTCTCTTGTGCAAGAATTTGACGAGAAGTTGGTATAAGATAAGACACTTTCTCTCCCGTTCTTCCTGTTATGATTATCTCTCTGTTACCTCTCTTAAGTTTCTTATTGAAGGAAACAACTCCATCTATCTCCGCAATAATTGCTTGGTCAGAAGGGTTTCTTGCCTCAAACAATTCTGTTACTCTTGGCAAACCTCCAGTGATATCGCCAGCCTTAGCAGAAGAACGCGGTATATTAGCAAGAATATCTCCGGCTTTCATCTCATCTCCATCCTCTATGACAAGGTGGGCTCCCACAGGCATATCGTATGTTTTTATTACCTCTCCATTCTCATCAATTATGCTGATAGAAGGATTTTTAGATTTTTGCTTAGTTTCTATGATAATTCTTTCGTTAAGACCTGTTTCATTATCAGATTCTTCCCTAAAAGTAATATCTTTTTCTATAGACTCAAAAACAGCCTTACCACCAACCTCAGAAAGAATAGGTGCATTGTATGGGTCCCATTCTGCTATAATATCGTCAGAAGAAACCATATCACCATTCTTAAAGAATAGATAAGCTCCATAAGGAATGTTTGCCGTCATAAGAATACTCTTAGTTTCGCTATTGATAACGTGCATTTCAGCAGAACGGCCTATTACTCTTGTACATTGTTTTTCCTCTCCATTGTTATTTGAATAAACGTAAGGCACATCTCTCAATTCGTCTATTACAAGAGTACCACTACATTTATCTTTAACTCTAATTTGAGAAACATTACCAGCATTACCAGCAACACCTCCCACGTGGAAAGTACGCAAAGTCAACTGAGTTCCAGGCTCTCCAATGGCTTGAGCCGCTATGACTCCAACACTTTCTCCTCTTTGAACAAGTTTACCAGTGGCAAGATTACGTCCATAGCACTTTGCACAAACTCCATGTTTTGACTCACAGGTAAGCACCGAACGTATCTCAACCTCTTCTATAGGAGACTCTTCTATCTTTAAGCATATTTCCTCTGTCAATTCATCACCTTCTCTTGCTATTACTTCTCCCGTTTGAGGATGTATAATATCATGTAAAGTAACACGTCCTAATATTCTATCATACAACGATTGTACAACTTCGTCATTACGAACCAATGCTGTGGTAGGAATACCTCTCAAAGTACCGCAATCCTCTTCGTTGATTATCACATCATGAGCAACGTCTACCAAACGTCTTGTTAAATAACCAGCATCTGCAGTCTTTAACGCAGTATCCGCCAAACCTTTACGCGCTCCGTGTGTAGAAATAAAGTACTCCAACACAGTAAGTCCCTCTTTAAAGTTGGATATAATAGGATTTTCTATAATTTCTGCTCCACCAGAACCAGCCTTTTGAGGTTTAGCCATCAAACCACGCATACCCGACAACTGACGTATCTGCTCTCTACTACCACGGGCACCAGAGTCCAACATCATATAGACAGAATTAAATCCTTGACGGTCAGCCGACATATGTTGCATTACGTGGTTAGCCAACTTACGATTGGCTTCTGTCCATATATCTATAACCTGATTATAACGCTCGTTATTAGTAATAAGACCCATCTGATAGTTGGCAACAACTTCGTCTACTTTGCTTTCAGCATCTGAAATAATATCAAGTTTTTCCTCAGGTACTATAACATCAGCAAGGTTGAAAGAAAGTCCTCCACGGAATGCCATATAGTAACCTTTGTCTTTGATATCATCAAGGAATTGTACTGTCCTTGCAGAACCACAGACCTTAAGAACGTTACCTATAATATCTCTAAGAACATTCTTCTTAATCAAAACATTTATATAACCATACTCATCAGGTACAAGCATATTAAACAAAACTCTTCCTATGGTAGTATGTATACCTTTTTTGGAACTTATAACGTCTTGTGCAGAAATATCCAATTTCTCTCCCGATTCTGTATAATAGAAATCACCTATTTTTATACAATCTTTTTGCTTGTCTTCTTTCTTGTCAAAATATACAGCACTTGCAAATTCCAAATTCTTGTTATTCCTGTAAAGAGTTATACCTGCATGCAAATCTACTCTCTTTTCATTGTATGCTATCTGCACATCTTCGAAAGAATAAAAGACTTTTCCTTCTCCATTAACCTTAGTCGTCTCATCTGATTTTTTTTCTTTGGTCATATAATAAAGACCAAGAATCATATCTTGAGAAGGCACAGTAATAGGGGCACCGTTGGAAGGATTAAGTACATTGTGAGAAGAAAGCATCAACAACTGTGCTTCCAAAATAGCAGCGTTACCCAAAGGTAAATGCACAGCCATTTGGTCTCCATCAAAATCGGCGTTGAAACCAGTACAAACCAAAGGATGCAAACGTATAGCCTTGCCCTCAACTAATTTTGGCTGAAAGGCCTGTATCCCCAAACGGTGAAGCGTAGGAGCACGGTTCAAAAGTACAGGGTGTCCCTTAACTATGTTTTCCAATATTTCTATTACAACAGGGTCTTTTCTGTCTACTATACGTTTGGCAGATTTTACTGTCTTAACCAAACCTCTTTCAAGTATCTTTCTTATGATAAAAGGTTTAAACAACTCCGTTGCCATATCTTTAGGCAAACCACATTCATGCATTTTCAAATCTGGTCCCACAACTATAACCGAACGACCAGAATAATCCACACGCTTACCCAAAAGATTTTGACGGAAACGACCTTGTTTACCTTTTAAACTATCTGACAAAGATTTTAACGCACGATTGGAATCTGAACGAACTGCAGCCGACTTACGAGAATTGTCAAACAAAGAGTCTACAGCCTCCTGCAACATACGTTTTTCATTACGCATGATAACATCAGGGGCTTTTATCTCAACCAATCTCTTTAAACGATTGTTTCTTATTATTACTCTACGATACAAGTCATTTAAATCAGAAGTTGCAAACCTACCTCCATCCAATGGAACCAAAGGACGCAAATCTGGAGGTATAACAGGAACAACCCTTACTATCATCCATTCAGGACGATTTTCCATTTTGATATTAGCCTCACGGAAAGACTCTACAACATTAAGACGTTTTAGTGCATCGTGCTTTCTCTGTTGAGAAGTCTCTTTGTGCGCAGCATCTCTAAGGGTGTAAGAAAGACTATCCAAATCCAAACTTTTGAGCAAATCATACAAAGCCTCCGCTCCCATCTTTGCTATAAATTTGTTAGGGTCCTCATCTGGCAAAAGTGCATTCTCTGGAGGAAGAGAGTCCATAATAGCAGTATAATCCTCTTCTACCAAAAGGTCTAAGCGTTTTACACCATCTTTTTCCTTTATACCTGGCTGTATTACTATATATTTTTCATAATATATTACGGCATCCAATTTCTTGCTTTGTAGTCCTAACAAAGAACCTATCTTGTTTGGCAAGGAACGGAAAAACCATATATGAGCAACAGGAACTACCAACTGTATGTGTCCCATTCTCTCACGTCTAACCTTTTTCTCGGTTACCTCCACACCACATCTATCACATACAAGTCCTTTATATCTAATTCTTTTGTATTTACCACAATGACACTCCCAATCCTTTACAGGTCCAAAAATCTTCTCACAGAACAAACCATCTTTTTCAGGCTTGTAGGTTCTGTAATTTATTGTTTCAGGCTTTGTTACTTCACCTCTTGACCTCTTTAATATGCTGTCAGGCGAAGCAAGGCTAATAGTCATACTATGAAACACACTATTAGTATTACCTTCTTTATTATTTATTGCCATATCCTAAATGCTCTTTTTTTCTACAATTAATCAAACGTAACCTCTAAGTTTAATCCACGTAACTCGTGTATCAATACATTAAACGACTCTGGTATACCCGGCGTTGGCATATTATCACCCTTTACTATGGCTTCGTATGCTTTTGCTCTACCTGTTACATCATCGGATTTTACCGTAAGCATTTCCTGTAAAACATGAGATGCTCCGTAAGCCTCCAACGCCCATACCTCCATTTCTCCAAAACGTTGACCTCCAAACTGAGCTTTACCTCCGAGTGGCTGTTGAGTAATTAAAGAGTATGGTCCTATACTACGAGCATGCATTTTGTCGTCTATCATATGGTGAAGTTTCAGCATATATACATAACCAACAGTGGCTGGCTGGTCAAACTTCTCACCCGTTTCCCCATCATAAAGATAACATTTTCCATTCTCAGGCAAACCTGCCTTACGCATATAAGCATTGACATCATCCAATGTAGCTCCGTCAAAAATAGGTGTCTCAAATCTAATACCTAACTCATGTCCTGCCCAACCTAAAACGGTCTCAAATATCTGACCAAGATTCATACGAGAAGGCACACCCAAAGGATTTAAAACAATATCCACAGGCTTACCATCTTCCAAGAAAGGCATATCCTCCTCTCTTACTATCTTGGCTACAATACCCTTATTACCATGACGACCAGACATCTTATCACCTACTTTTAACTTACGTTTCTTAGCCAAATAGATTTTAGCCATTTGGTTGATTCCAGTAGGCAGGTCATCACCTATAGTTTGGGCAAATTTTTCTCTTTCCAATTTTCCTTTCAAATCTCTTACTAACACACTATAATTATTCAATAGTTTTTTAACTAAAGTGTTAGTCTTTTCATCTGAAGTCCAATCACTATAATTAACAACAGAATAATCTATGTTCATCAAGATTTTTTGAGTAAACTTGGTCTTAGGAGCAACTATCTCCTCGTTGTAAGAAGAATAAACACCCTGTGCCACCTTACCAGATAAGATAATAAATAATTTGTCTACAAGTTTTTTCTTCAATTTAGACATATTTTCATCAAACTCATCGGTAAGTTTCTTAATTATATCTTTATTCTTTGCTCTTAAATCCCTATCCTTTTTGAATCGAGTAAACAATTGTTTATTAATAACAACTCCCGATACAGAAGGCGGTACTTTAAGAGAAGCATCTTTAACATCTCCCGCTTTATCTCCAAATATAGCACTAAGAAGTTTTTCCTCTGGCGTAGGGTCAGACTCACCCTTAGGAGTTATCTTACCAACTAAAATATCTCCCTCTTTAACGGTTGCTCCAACTCTAATCATACCATTTTCATCCAAATCCTTTGTGGCTTCCGTACTAACATTAGGAATATCCTTTGTCAATTCTTCATCGCCACGTTTGGTCTCTCTAACCTCAGTGATAAACTCTTCTATATGAACAGAGGTAAACCAATCCTCCTTAACGACTTTTTCTGAAATTACTATAGCGTCCTCATAGTTATATCCTTTCCAAGGCATGAAAGCTACGTGAAGATTTCTACCTAAAGACAAAACACCATCCTTTGTTGCATAACCTTCACAAAGAATTTGTCCTTTAACAACCTTATCTCCTCTACGTACTATAGGTCTAAGGTTTATAGAACCTCCATCATTAGTTTTCTGAAATTTGGTTAACTTATATACTTTTTTATCGTCTTCAAAGCTTACCAAACGCTCATCCTCATCTCTATCATAAATTATGGATATCTCTCTTGCGTCTACAAAATCCACAATACCATCACCCTCTGCTGTAATAAGCACGCGAGAATCCTTTGCAACGTATGGCTCTATACCCGTACCAACCAAAGGAATTTCTGGATTTAATAGAGGAACCGCCTGACGCATCATATTAGAACCCATCAAAGCACGATTAGCATCATCGTGCTCCAAAAATGGAATAAGCGAAGCAGCAATAGAAGCAATTTGGTTAGGAGCAACGTCCATCAAATCTACTTGATTAGGAACAACTATAGGAAAATCTGCTTGCTTTCTTGCCTTTACTTTTTCGTCCAAAATTCTACCGTCGCTATCTACCTTTGTAGTTGCTTGGGCTACTATCTTATTTTCCTCCTCTTCGGCGGTAAGATATATAGGAGCTTCCTTATATAAAACCTTTCCATTTTTAACCCTATAATAAGGAGTCTCTATGAAGCCTAAACTATCAATTTTGGCAAATACGCTCAAAGACGAAATCAAACCAATATTAGGTCCTTCAGGTGTTTCTATAGTACAAAGACGACCATAATGAGTATAATGCACGTCTCTGACCTCAAAACCCGCTCTTTCCCTTGAAAGACCTCCAGGACCAAGAGCAGAAATTCTCCTCTTGTGAGTAATTTCTGTCAATGGATTGATTTGGTCCATAAACTGAGATAACTGATTGGTACCAAAGAAAGAGTTTATAACAGAAGACAAAGTTTTCGCGTTTATCAAATCTGTAGGGGAAAATACTTCATTATCCCTTACATTCATCCTTTCTTTGATAGTTCTTGCCATACGAGCAAGTCCCACATTGAATTGAGCATACAACTGCTCTCCAACCGTACGTACTCTACGATTGCTCAAGTGGTCTATATCATCAACCTCAGCCTTTGAATTAATAAGTTCTATAAGGTACTTTATTATTGAAATAATATCCTCCCTAGTAAGTACCTTTATACTTGGGTCTACTTTTAACCCCAATTTTTTGTTTATTCTGTAACGACCTACATCACCTAAGTCATACCTTTTATCTGAGAAAAATAACTTTTCTATAATACCGCGAGCCGTTTCCTCATCAGGAGGTTCAGCACTTCTCAATTGGCGGTAAATATACTCTACAGCTTCCTTGGCGTTATTTGCTGTATCTTTTTGTAAAGTGTTAAAAATTATTGAATAATCAGCAGCAGAAGCATCGTCTTTGTGTAAAAGAATAAATTTAATACCCGCATCCAAAATTCTTTCCGCATTTTCCTCATCCAATACAGTCTCTCTCTCTACTATTATCTCCGTTCTATCCAAAGACACAACCTCACCTACGTCCTCATCAACGAAATCCTCTACCCAGGTACGAACAACCCTTGCTGCCAAACGCTTGCCTATATATTTTTTTACATTAGATTTGGTTACCTTTACCTCTTCTGCAAGGTTAAAGATTTCCAAAATATCTTTATCCGTTTCAAAACCTATAGCTCTCAAAAGTGTAGTAATAGGAAGTTTCTTTTTCCTATCTATATAAGCATACATCACGTTGTTAATATCAGTAGTAAATTCCATCCAAGAACCTCTAAAAGGAATTATTCTTGCAGAATACAACTGCATTCCGTTTGCGTGCGTACTTGTGCCAAAAAATACACCCGGAGAACGATGTAACTGTGATACCACAACTCTCTCAGCTCCATTGATAACAAAAGTACCCTTAGGAGTCATGTATGGTATCATACCCAAATATACATCTTGTATTATGGTTTCAAAATCCTCATGGTCTTCATCTGTGCAGTACAACTTTAATTTTGCTTTCAAAGGCACAGAAAACGTCAACCCTCTCTCTATGCACTCTTGTATGGAATATCTCGGAGAATCTATAAAATAGTCCAAAAATTCCAACACAAAATTATTTCTTGCATCACTTATAGGAAAATTCTCAGAAAAAACTTTATAAAGTCCTTCATCTTTCCTACTCTCTGAATCTGTTTCTAATTGAAAAAAGTCTCTGAATGACTTCAACTGAATATCCAGAAAATCTGAATATCCAAATTTTTTCACAGTCGCAAAACTAACCAACTGTTGTTTATTTTTTTTTGCCAAGGTTTTTAAGAATTAAAGGTTAAAAAATAAGTTCAATACAAACACAAATAAAGAATAGAAGTTTCCCCCTTTTTTCTGAGAGGGAAATTCTACTCCAATATCAATAATTGTGGTGAAACGTCTTATTTAATTTCAACCTTTGCACCAGCTTCTTCCAATGATTTTTTCAAAGATTCTGCTTCATCCTTAGTTACACCTTCTTTCAATGGCTTAGGAGCAGCGTCTACTAATTCTTTAGCCTCTTTAAGTCCTAAACTGCAAAGGTCTTTAACCAATTTTACAACGTTAAGTTTAGAAGCACCTGCTTCAGTTAAAATAACATCAAAAGATGTTTTTTCTTCTGCTGCTGGACCTGCCGCTGCTGGACCTGCTGCAACTGCAACTGCTGCGGCTGCTGGTTCAATACCATATTCTTCTTTTAATATATCAGCAAGTTCTTTAACTTCTTTAACCGTCAAATTCACTAATTGTTCTGCGAATGCTTTTAAATCTGCCATTTTATTTTTTCTTTTTTATGTTTGTTTACTAATTTTTTTTGTGTGAATAATTATTCACCTTTTTCCTCTAAAGTTTTAAGTACTCCGGTAATAGTATTACCAGAAGATTGCAAAGCACTGATAACATTTTGAGCAGGAGCCATCAATGATGCCATAACATCTGCAATAAGCTCATTCTTAGACTTGATTGCAACCAAACTATCCAAATTCTCATCTCCAACATAGAATTCTTCCTCTACGAAAGCAGATTTAAGAACAGGTCTGTCATTCTTTGCTCTAAATTCTTTTATAAGCTTTGCAGGTGCGTTGTTTACAAACGAAAGCATAATGGAGGTTTGTCCCTTGAAAGTAGGATATATTTCGGAAAAATCTACTTCCATATTATCCATAGCCTTTCTCAATAAGGTATTTTTAACCACCATCAATTTAACCTCTCTTTTAAAGCATAATCTTCTCAAATTTGCTGTATCAACAGAGTTTAAACCTTCCAAATCAACAACATACACGTACGGATATTTCTGCAATTCTGCACCAATACTTTCTATTAGTCTGCCTTTATCTTCTTTTCTCATTTCTTGTAGCGTGTATAAAGTTATTTACTAATAGTTCTTGCATCTATTTTAACACCCGGACTCATTGTAGAAGATACAGCTATGCTCTTCATATAAGTTCCTTTGGCTGCAGATGGTTTTAATTTCTCTATCATATGCAACACTTCCAAAGTATTTTCCAATATCTTTTCTTCTGGGAAAGATATTCGAGCAACACTCGTGTGAACAATACCGTATTTGTCTACTTTGAAATCTATTTTACCGGCTTTTACTTCTTGGACTGCCTTTGCTATATCCATGGTAACAGTGCCGGTTTTAGGGTTAGGCATAAGTCCACGAGGACCTAATATTCTACCTAATGCTCCTATTTTAGGCATTACACTTGGCATAGTTATAATTACATCGACATCCGTCCAACCGCCTTTAATCTTGGTTATGTATTCATCCAAACCAACAAAATCGGCTCCGGCATCTTTAGCCTCTTGCTCCTTATCCTCTGTGCAAAGAACAAGAACTTTTTTAGTCTTTCCTGTTCCATGAGGAAGAGTAACCGTACCTCTGACCATTTGATTGGCTTTTCTTGGGTCAACACCCAAACGAACATCCAAGTCAAAGGAAGCATCAAATTTTGTATAGGTTATATCCTTTACAATCTTTATTGCCTCTTTCAGAGAGTACTCTTGAGAAGCATCATACTTCTTTAAGGCCTCTTGCTGTTTTTTCGATTTTTTTGCCATTTTCTTGCAATTTTCTATTTATAAAATTCAAATTATTAAGGTCTTAAGCCTTAACCGTAACTCCCATACTACGAGCAGTACCAGCAACCATTTTCATAGCACTCTCTATTGTAAAACAATTCAAGTCTACCATTTTTGCCTCTGCTATTGCTCTAACCTGTTCTTGTGTAATAGAAGCAACTTTTTTTCTATTTGGCTCACCAGAACCGCTTTGAAGTTTGGCTGCTTCTTTTATCTGAATAACAACAGGTGGAGTTTTAACTACAAAATCAAAACTTTTGTCGGAATAAACAGTTATAATAACAGGAACTATTTTGCCAGCTTGCTTTTGAGTTCTTGCATTAAACTGCTTGCAAAACTCCATAATATTCACACCCTTAGCACCTAAAGCAGGTCCTACAGGTGGTGAAGGATTTGCCGCACCTCCTTTGATTTGTAACTTAATTAATCCTGCAACTTCTTTAGCCATATTACACTAAATTTTGCTTTTACTGTTAAATAATTTATTAACTACGAATAAAATAATTATTTCTCTACCTGGACAAATGATAATTCAACTGGAGTTTTCCTTCCAAAAATTTTAACAATAACTTTAAGTTTTCGCTTTTCTACGTTTAACTCTTCTATTGTACCCTCAAAGTTTTTGAAAGGTCCATCCACTATCTTAACATTTTCACCAATAATAAAAGGCTCACTCAACTCTTCACCCATAGTCATCACTTCATCGACTTTTCCCAACATCCTTTCAACATCTTTTTGTTGCATAGGAATAGGTTTTCCGCCTTTTTCTGTTATGAAGTCCAAAACATTAGGAATATTTCTGATTATGTGTATAATCTCTCCTTCCTTTCCAGATGCCTTGTCTTTTAAAGCAGCCTCTACGAATATGTATCCCGGAAAAAGAGTCCTTTCCTTTGAAACCTTTTTACCATTACGAACTGAATAAACTTTCTCTGTAGGAATCAAAACATTGGGAACCAACTCCGTCAGCCCCAAACGATTTATTTCATTATCAATGTATTCTTTAGCCTTCTTTTCTTTTCCAGCTATAGCCTTAACAACATACCATTTCTTTGTTAGTTCACTCATCGTACCTAAGAGATAAATATTTTATTCACAAACAATCATATTCTCAATATCTCAAACCTTTCATAGGTAATTGGGAAGCAAGATATTGAAAATACAACCCTATTTTTCTATATCATTATTATCTTATGACATCATCTGATACAGATACCCTAACAAGCCCTTCCAAAACATAGTTGTGTGAACCCCAAAAAGAATATCCATAATAAAAACAATCAACGCTATTATCAAAGAAGCCACAAAAACTACCAATGTACTATTTTGTAACTCAGACATTGTTGGCCAAGACACTTTATGGACCAACTCGTCATAACAACTCTTTACATAACTTACCACTGACATATTTCAAAAAATTTTTATCATCAACAGATGAAAATCATTAAAAACTCAAATCAAGCAGGGGCGGAGAGAATCGAACTCCCATCGACGGTTTTGGAGACCGCTATTCTACCATTGAACCACGCCCCTATATAGGGGGTACTTTTAGCACCTCCCTTTTTTATATTTTATTAGTCTAAGATTTCTGTTACCTGACCAGCTCCAACTGTTCTACCACCCTCACGGATAGCGAAACGAAGGTTCTTGTTAAGAGCTATCTCAGAAATCAAATCAACTGTAATTGTCAAGTTATCACCAGGCATTACCATATCTCTACCCTCAGGAAGAGTGATTTCACCTGTAACGTCTGTTGTTCTAAAATAGAATTGAGGACGATATCTGTTTTGGAATGGTGTATGACGACCACCTTCTTCTTTCTTCAAGATATAAACCTCTGCTTGGAATTTCTTGTGAGGAGTAACTGTTCCTGGTTTAGCAATAACCATACCTCTACGAATTTCGTCTTTGTCTATACCTCTAAGCAATAAACCAACGTTATCACCTGCTTCACCATCATCCAACAATTTACGGAACATCTCAACTCCTGTAACTGTAGATTTAAGTTTTTCTGCACCCATACCGATAATATCTACAGGGTCACCAACTCTGATTATACCTGTTTCAATTCTACCAGTAGCAACAGTACCACGTCCTGTGATAGAGAATACGTCCTCTATAGGCATCAAAAAGTCTTTATCCTTATCTCTCATAGGCAATGGTATCCAAGCATCAACAGCGGCCATGAGTTCAGTAACTTTCTCTACCCATTGAGGCTCACCATTCAATGCACCCAAAGCAGAACCTCTGATAACAGGAGTATTATCTCCGTCAAAGTTATAGAAAGACAATAGGTCTCTGATTTCCATCTCAACCAAGTCTAACAACTCAGGGTCATCAACTAAGTCAACCTTATTCATGAAAACAACTATACGAGGAACGCCTACCTGACGAGCCAATAGTATGTGTTCTCTTGTTTGAGGCATAGGACCATCGGTTGCAGCAACAACCAATATAGCTCCGTCCATCTGAGCAGCACCTGTAACCATGTTCTTTACATAGTCAGCGTGTCCAGGACAATCCACGTGTGCATAGTGACGAGTCTCTGTTTGATACTCAACGTGTGCGGTATTAATAGTTATACCTCTTTCTTTTTCCTCCGGAGCAGAGTCTATTGAATCAAATGATTTAACCTCAGACAAACCCTTTTCAGCCAAAACTTTAGTAATAGCAGCTGTCAAAGTGGTCTTACCGTGGTCTACGTGACCGATTGTACCTATATTTACGTGCGGTTTGGTACGCTCAAATTTTTCTTTTGCCATAATTATTGACCTATTTTTATTATTATTAACTTTCTTTATTTTTATCTCGTGAGCCGTTGATGAGAATTGAACTCGCGACCTCTTCCTTACCAAGGAAGTGCTCTACCACTGAGCTACAACGGCACTATATCTTACTACCACAACAATAAGGACGAGGCAAAACCCCTCCTCCTAAACAACATAACATCCTCTTCCCCTATCAACACCTCACTTCCTCCAAATATTATTTTTTCTCAAATTTAGAGCGGAAAACGGGGCTCGAACCCGCCACCTATAGCTTGGAAGGCTATCGCTCTACCAAATGAGCTACTTCCGCAATTAGTTTCGTGGGAAAGGGTGGACTCGAACCACCGAACTCCGAAGAGGACAGATTTACAGTCTGTTGCAATTGCCACTATGCGACTTTCCCAAAGCAAAGAGCCGATAGAGGGACTTGAACCCCCGACAGGCTGATTACAAATCAGCTACTCTACCAACTGAGTTATATCGGCACTTCTAACTATTAGTTATAAATTAAAAACTTTCAAACAACTTAAAGCACTTAAAAAACATCACCTTGTTTCAAAAACGCTTTGCAAAGGTATAATAAATTTGAATACCGACCAAACATTTTCTTATTTTTTTTGTTTTTTATTATATAATAAACTGATTTATAGATAAAAAAATATTTCATTAAATTTGTCTTATATTGTATAATTATGAAAGCATATTACAAAGTTAAACCATAAAATAAACAAAAAACGAGCATATTAATTGACATAAATTATAAGCAGTACATCTCTTGCATCTATTATGTAGTAACACAAATTAACACTAACTTTATATAAAAATACTCCAAAATTTAAAAAATCAATTTACTACTTATCTACAAGTCAATACTAAATCATCTCAGCCTACAACAATCAATCAAAAGGCAAGAAAATCAAAAAAAGTAACGGCTCTGCACCCATAGGGTGTTTTTATAGTGCATAACACTCACAGAGTGCTTTATTAGGGCAGACTCTTTACTCTTTTATAGGTTAGCATAGACGCAAAGCTTTAGCCTTTAGTTTTTTATGGCTTTGCCCTTATAAAACAGGCTGAGCCTGTAACCTATAAAAAAACAAAAAAACGGTTTACTGGAAATCAATGAGTTACAAATAAAAAGTGGGCACGCGTTTGGTCAGGTCAAAAAATGTTCGTAACTTTGTAAGAGAAAAAGATACCTACCACAAAATTTTCATTTTTTAGCCTTATAACTACTTGATAATCAATGATAACGAATCTTCGTTTCGAGAAATCGAAACGAAGATTCGTCGAAATAAAACGAAGATTCATTTTTGCAAAATCCCAATTTCGAAAAATTTTTCTTCAAAAAACCTCTCGAAAACGTTGAAAATGAGAAAAAAACCTAATTTTGACCCTTCGAAAAAAAGTTAAGTGGTTGATAATCAGTAGTAGTACCCTTATTTTTTGATTTTAAATAGGTATTTACGCGATTTCCCGAAAAAATTTTTTTACCTCTTTTTTTTGGGTTTTTGTAGGTTACAGGCTCAGCCTGTTTTACAAGGTAAAGCTATTAAAAGAAACACATACGCTTAAGCGTCTTATAAAACACCCTGTGGGTGTGGCTATGCCCTTATAAAACAGGCTGAGCCTGTAACCTATGCTAACATATAAAAGAGTAAAGGCTCTGCCCTAAAAAAACACCCTATGGGTGCTTTGCCCATATAGGTCAGCCACAGGCAGCTGTACTTGTGCCTGTGTTAAAAAATTTAACTAACTTTGCAATATATTTTTATAAAGGTATAGAATGGAAGAGAATCTTTTACTTTACGACTTGACTTATCTAAAAGGTATGGGAGAAAAAAGAGCTTCTATGCTAAAAAAAGAATTGGGACTATGTACTTGGCAGGACTTGTTGTATTATTTTCCTTTTAGATATGTGGACAAAAGTCAGTATTTGTTTATAAATCAAATATCTTCTGAGGACGTATATATACAAGTAAAGGGTATAATTAGAGAAAAAAAACTATTGGGCAATCAAAAAAATCAAAGATTGGTTTATGTTTTAGAGGATGCAACTGGAAGGATAGAGATAGTTTTTTTTAAAGGACTTAATTGGATAGACAAAAAAATACAAGGTGGTAAGCAATATGTTGTTTTTGGCAAACCTACTTTATTTCAAAACACTTACTCATTTATTCACCCCGAAATAGAGGACGCATATACATACGAACAAGAGTCAATAAAAGAGAAGTTTTCTCCTATGTATCACACTTCTGAGAGAATGAAAAAAAATTTTCTTACCTCTAAGGCTATCAGTAAGTTAATCAAAAACCTTATAATTGAGTTATCAAATAAAATAAATGAAACTTTACCCGAATACGTAATAAAACTCAATAAACTAATGCCTTTGGAGCATGCCCTTATGGAAATTCATTTTCCTTCTTCCACAGAGTCGCTTTCAAAAGCAAGATATAGACTAAAATTTGAGGAATTATTTCTTTTACAAATAGGACATCTCTATGAAAAAGGCAGAAGATTAAGCAAAAATAATGGATTTGTTTTTCAGAAAGTGGGGCAATATTTCAACAATTTTTACACTCACAACCTACCCTTTGAACTAACCAATGCTCAAAAAAGAGTTATCAAAGAGATTAGGAACGATATGAGAGATGGGCATCAAATGAATAGACTTTTACAAGGAGATGTTGGCTCAGGCAAAACTTTGGTCGCTCTAATGTGTATGCTTATTGCTTTGGACAATGATTTTCAGGCAACGATCTTGGCTCCCACAGAAATACTTGCTATGCAACACTATAATAGTATCAACAAATTTTTGCAAGGAATGAATATTAATGTTGCTCTCTTGCAAGGCAGTATCAAAGGAAAGACAAGAAAAAATATTCTTTCCAACTTAGAGGAAGGAGCAATAAATATTCTTGTAGGTACTCACGCTATTTTGGAAGACAGTGTGATTTTCAAAAATTTAGGCTTCGTTGTTATCGATGAACAACACAGATTTGGTGTAGAGCAAAGAAGCCGTATGTGGAGAAAAAATAAGGTAAAGCCTCCTCATATTTTGGTTATGACTGCAACACCCATACCGCGAACCTTAGCAATGACAGCATACGGAGACTTAGACTATTCTATAATAGACGAATTGCCACCGGGTAGAAAACCAATAAAAACCATACATCTTTTTGATAGGGATATACTCAAGATGTTTGCCTTTATGCATAGACAAATAGATGCAGGCAGACAAATATACGTTGTCTATCCTTTGATAAATGAGAATGATAAGTTGGACTTGAAAGATTTGATGGATGGTTACAATAGTATGGAAAGAGAGTTCCCAAAACCAAAATATCAAATAAGCATTGTGCACGGACAAATGAAAGAAATGGATAAAGACTATGAAATGCAACGCTTTGCCAAGGGAGAAACTCAAATAATGGTTGCTACTACGGTTATAGAAGTGGGAGTAGATGTGAGCAATGCAACAGTTATGATAATAGAGAATAGTGAGCGTTTTGGACTTAGTCAATTACATCAATTAAGAGGAAGGGTTGGACGAAGTGCTCAGCAGAGTTATTGTATTTTGAGAAGCAAAGACCAACTTTCCAAAGAAGCACGACACAAAATAGAAATAATGTGTCAAACCAATGACGGATTTGTTTTGGCAATGGAGGATTTGAAAATGAGAGGGCCGGGTAATATTGCTGGCACAGAACAAAGCGGAGTGTTGGAGTTGAAAATTGCTGATATAATAAAGGACGAACCTATAGTAAAACGTAGTAGAGATTTTGCAAATCTAATATTTGAAAAAGACCCAACCTTTACTCATAAAGACAACGAATTATTAAAAAAATATTTGGAAACAACTCACCCTATAACAGATTTTTCCCAAATATCATAAAAAAATATATATCCAACCGTCCTGCATATAAAAATAGTTTTCATAAATATACAAGATGAATAAACATTTGTAATAATAGATTCCAGCATTTTTTTTACATTTTTTTTATCAAAAGTTTGGCAAGTATTAGAAATTTTGATTGTGAGTAATATTGTCCAAAAATTTCTCGTACTTTATTCTATTCATAGGAGAAAGCTTGCTGAGATTTTTAAAATCTTTCTTTTCTAGTATCGATTGCGATATTTTTTCTAAGATTGTTTTTATAAGTTGTTTGGTCTCAACATCTTGATTTGGCACTTTAAGAGCTTTTTTATTCCAAGGACAAACTTCTAAACAAATATCACAACCATAAATATAACCCATAGTTTTAAATTCGTTAGGAATTTTATTTTTATTCTCTATGGTTTGATATGATATACATTTTGTTGCATCAAAGAGTTTGTTAACACTTATTGCTTTATTTGGACAAGAATTGAGGCAGAGCGTACAATTCGCACACATATTTTTTGCCTCCTTTGTATTGTAATCAGTAGTGTAATTGCAAATAATTTCCCCCAAAAAAATTTTGGAACCATATTGTTGATTTATAAAAAGAGAGGACTTGCCTATCCAACCAAGACCGCATTTTTTTGCCCAATATCTTTCCATTATAGGTGCAGTATCTACAAAAGCTCTTGCTGAAAAATCTTTATATTGCAATTGTAATTTGGCTATTATGTTGTGAAGTTTTTCTTTAAGAACATAATGATAATCTTTGCGTTGAGCATAGTGAGCTATTTTCAAAGGACTATTCTTATCCACCCTATCATCATTATATGAGTAAAGAAAACAAATCATAGTTTTAGCATCTTCAATAAGTAAGGCTGGGTTCTGCCTTTTATCTTTATATGATTCCATATAAGACATTGAAGCATGCATACCCTTTTCTAACCAAGTATCAAGAAAATTTTCTTTTATTTCTGATACTGCTATGGCTCCCATTTGGCAAAACCCCTCCTCTTTGCCCAATTGTTGTACTATAGAAAACGGGATGTAACACATTATTTTATAAACCCGTTACTTCCACTGAAAATTTGTTTATTGTTCCAGTGTTTAACATAGGTTTTATCTCATGCAAAAACGGAGCAATTGCCACTTTATATTTACGCGTAATAAGAGTTGTATCTACATTGTTTTGAGCATCATGTATAGAAAACTCTATAGAAGAATTACCAGAATTTTTCTTTGCTAAAAGGCTGATACTCTTTACAAAGGAATCACTTATATTATCTGACAAGATTTTAAGTTTCAAACACTTAGCGTACTTATTATACATATCTTCCAAAAGTTCTATTTTAGTTATTTGAAATTCCCTTACCATAAAATTATCCTTACCTCTTCTCTCTCCTACCAATCCTCTTACATATATAAATAAACCCGTTTTTAAGTATTTAGCATAATTAATATAGTCCTGTCCAAAAAGAGAAAAACGATAAGCGCCCTCCTTATCTTCCAAGGTGAAAAATCCGTATTTCTTACCATTCTTACCCTCGGCTTCTCTTGCGTCTGTAATAACACCTGCAAAGGAGAGAGTATTTTTGTTGTTAAACAATGTTTCCATATCCTCTAACTCTACCACGCTATTGGTTACAAAGGTAGATATTTCATTTTCGTATATATCCAAAGGATGTCCCGAAAGATAGAAACCAATCATTTCTTTTTCATTTTTAAGCATTTCCAACTTACTCATAGGCTCACAATTAGGAAAACTTATTTCTAAAACCTCTTCTTGAGTACCTCCACCAAACAAAGAAGTTTGGGATGCTAAATCATGTTCCTTTTGCTTTACACAATACTTCATTAATTGTTCTATAAATGAAACATTGTTTTTATCAACATATAAGTATTGCGCCCTATGAGTATCTTTGAAGCAGTCAAATGCACCACTGTTTACCAAAGACTCTATACTTTTGCGATTTACTGCCTGTTTGGAAGCATCTCCTATATTTCTTTCCACAAAATCAACTATGGAGTTATACTCTCCGTTTTTCTTTCTTTCCTCTATAATAGATTGTGCAACAGCAAGCCCTACGCTTTTTATGGCTGCTAAACCAAAAAGTATTTGTCCTTTACTATTTACCATAAAGTCTACGTCTGACTCATTTACATTTGGACCCAAAACATCTATACCATGCTTTTGGCAATCTGCTATATAAAGGGTTAAGTTACTAATATTTTTTAGGTTGTGTGTAAGTACAGCCGACATATACTCGGCAGGAAAATGCGCTTTCAAATATCCGGTTTGAAAAGATACGAATGCATAGCAAGTAGAGTGAGATTTATTGAAAGCATATGAAGCAAACTTTTCCCAATCCTCCCATATTTTATCAGTTTTCTGCTTATCCAAACCATTTTGCTTACATCCTGTATCAAACTTTTCCTTCAACTCATTCATAAGGACAATATTCTTTTTACCCATAGCCTTACGCAAAGTATCGGCTTGACCAGGAGTAAAATTAGCCAACAAACGAGAAAGCAACATCACCTGCTCTTGATAGACAGTAATACCATAGGTGTCACTCAAATATTTTTCCATTTGAGGAAAAGTGTATTCTATGGGCTCCCTACCATGTTTTCTATCTATAAAAGAGGGAATATAACTCATAGGACCGGGACGATAAAGAGCATTCATAGCAATAAGGTCCTCAAACTTGTCAGGTTTAAGATTTTGCAAATGAGCTTTCATTCCCTCACTTTCAAACTGGAAAGTTGCCGTTGTATCTCCTCTTGCAAACAAATCTAAAGTTTTCTTATCATCCAAACTTACATTATCTATATCTACATCTATTCCGTGTGATTTTTTAATATTTTGGCAAGCATCTTTAATTATCGAAAGGTTAGCAAGTCCCAAAAAATCCATTTTTATCATTCCCACACTTTCTATCAATTTGCCTTCAAACTGAGTTGCCATCATCTCAGAATCTTTCGGCTTGGTCAGTGGCACATAGTTAGAAATATCATCCGGACCTATTATAATACCACACGCATGCACACCCGTACTACGCAAAGACCCTTCTAATTCTTGTGCGTATTTCAAAACATTTTTTTGCAACTCTGAGCCGTCCTTTATAATATCTTGTAATTCTTTGCTTGCAGGTATTCCTTTTTTCTCATCTCCATATATTGCTTGTTGCAAAGTTATTCCAGGTTTAGAGGGTACAAAACTTGCCAATCTATTGCTGTCAGCCAAAGGCAAATCCAAAACTCTCGCAACATCTTTTATTGCACTTTTGGCTGCCATAGAGCCAAAGGTTGTAATTTGGGCAACGTGGCTTGCTCCATATTTTTGCTGTACGTAGTGAAGAGTTTTTGTTCGTCCCTCGTCATCAAAATCCACATCTATATCGGGCAAAGATATACGGTCTGGATTTAAAAAACGTTCAAACAGCAAATCATATCTCATAGGTTCTATCTGAGTTATTCCCAAACAATAAGCAACCACACTACCTGCCGCCGAACCTCTACCGGGTCCTATTACAACTCCGAGATTGTTACGAGAATAATTTATAAAGTCCTGCACAATAAGAAAATATCCCGGAAAACCCATCCAACCTATAGTATCCAACTCCGAATCTATACGTTGCACAACCTCTTCTTTCAAAGGTTCACCATATCTTTTTTTTGCTCCCTCATAGGTTAGATATTTCAAGTATTCAAAATCAAAAATAGTCCTTACTTGTTTATCATAACCACCTTTATCTTTCAAAGTCTTATCCACCAAAGCCTCTTTTTCTTCTTGGCTTGCTTCTACTTTTAATTTATCTCTCTTTATAAGGCTTTCCTCTATATCTTTTTTTACCTTTTCTTCGGGATATTTTGTGTAATAGTCGTCTAATTTGCCAAAACTTTCAGGTATATCAAAAACAGGAAGAATAGGTTTGCGTTCCAAATCATATACTTCAACCTTATCAACAACCTCTTGCGTATTAGAAACACTTTCTGGTACATCATTGAAAAGTTCCAACATTTGCTCGGGAGATTTCAACCATTCCTCACCAGTATAAGCCATTTTGGTCTCTTCACTTAACTTTTTTCCTGTATTAAGACAAATGAGTATTCTATGTGCAAAAAAATCATCTTTATTTATAAAATGCACATCATTGGTTGCCAAAAGTTTTATATCCAATTTTTTTGCAAGAGCTATAAGTTTTGGGTTGACTTTTATTTGTTCTTCGTTTTTAATATGCCTTTGCAACTCTATATAGTAGTCCTCACCAAAAACATCTTTGTATTCCAAAGCCATTTTTTCGGCTTTTTCATCCTCACCATTCAAAAGCAACTGAGGTATAACACCAGCAACACAAGCAGAAGAACATATAAGCCCCTTACTATGCTCAAACAAAAGTTCTTTATCTATACGAGGATTTCTATAAAAAGCATCGTCTTCATAGGCGAGGGAGTCTAATTTGATAAGATTTTGATAACCTTCAAAATTCTTAGCTAATAAAATAAGGTGATTATTTCTTTGTTTAGTACCAGCAGCAGTAGTTTTTTTATCAAAACGAGAACCCGGTGCAACATACATTTCACAACCAAGTATAGGTTTTACTCCATTTTTTACACATTTGTTTCTAAAGTCCAAAACTCCGTACATATTACCATGGTCAGTGATAGCCAAAGCCTCCATACCTAAATCCTTAGTTCTGTTTATAAGTTTGCCTATCTCACAGGCTCCGTCCAATATTGAATATTGTGTATGCAAATGTAAATGTGTAAATTGTGTCATAACTCTTTTCCCTCTTTTTGCATTGCAAAGTTACAAAAAAATATTGCAATCTTTTTACAAAAGAAAGGCTACAAACATATCCCACTTTATAGAATGCTATAGGTTATTCCAACCAATAAGAGTACAATTTTATAATTTCAACAAAATATTGTACCTTTGCAGGTCAAGTATTAAAATTTGTATTCTCTTTTTTGAGGAGAGAATGTATAGAAAATAAATAGGTAAAAATTATAAACAACTAAATATATCATGGAAATACATCATATCAGTCCTTCTTTGCTTACGCTTGAAAGAGTAAGTGAGATAATGGAAAAGGGAATGAAAATTGAACTTTCAGAGGAAAGCAAAAAGCGTATTCAAAAATGTAGAGAATACTTAGACAAAAAAATGGAAAACCAAAAAGAACCTATATACGGAGTAACTACCGGTTTTGGTTCTTTGTGTAACATTTCTATCAGCAAAGAGCAGTTGAGTCAATTACAAAAAAATCTTGTGATGTCTCATGCTTGTGGTTGTGGAGAAGAAGTACCTCACGAGGTAGTAAAACTTATGCTTTTAAATAAGATACAATCTCTTTCATACGGTCATTCAGGTACTCAACTTATTACAGTACAAAGATTGGTAGATTTCTTCAATAATGATATTTTTCCTGTAGTTTATCAACAAGGCTCTTTGGGCGCGAGTGGCGATTTGGCTCCTTTGGCTAATATGTGTTTACCTCTTTTGGGCTTGGGTGAAGTAGATTACAAAGGAAACAGAATAAGTGGAGCAGAGTTAAACAAGCAAATGAATTGGCATCCTATAGAGTTGCAAAGCAAAGAGGGTTTGGCTCTTTTGAATGGAACGCAGTTTATGGGTGCTTTTGCTATGTATTCCATCATTAAAGCAAAACGTTTGAGCAAACTTGCTGACCTTATAATGACCGTAAGTTTGGAGGCTTTTGATGGCAGAATAGAACCTTTCTTTGACAACGTACATCTTGTAAGAGCACATGCAGGACAATTGACGACAGCAAGACGTATACGCTCCTTGTTGGAAGGTAGCGAAATTATAAAAAGACACAAAGAACACGTACAAGACCCTTATTCTTTTCGTTGTGTGCCTCAAATACATGGAGCGTGCAAAGACGCAATAAATCATGTGGCAGATATCATAACAACAGAAATTAACTCTGCTACAGATAACCCTACTGTTTTTCCAGATGAAGATATGGTTATTTCTGCAGGAAACTTCCATGGCGAGCCTTTGGCTATAAATCTAGACTTTCTTGCAATAGCGGTTAGCGAATTGTCTTCTGTTTCAGAGAGAAGAACTTACCAATTGATAGGAGCAAAAAGACATCTACCTTCTTTCCTTGTTGCAAATCCTGGTGTTAACTCAGGTTTTATGATTCCTCAGTATGCCGCTGCTTCAATAGTAAATCAAAACAAAATGCTTTGTATGCCTAACTCTGTGGACACTATAGACAGCAGTCAAGGACAAGAAGACCATGTTTCTTTTGGTTCAAATGCTGCTACCAAAACATTCAGAGTTGTAAACAATACAGAAAGAGTTTTGGCTATAGAGTTGTTTAACGCCGCACAAGCTTTAGACTTTCGCAAAAAAGAAACAGGACTAAAATCCTCTCCTATTATAGAAGAGTTTGTTAAAGAATATAGAAAGCAAGTTCATTTTATAGAAAATGATGAAGTTATGTATAGTCTGATACAAAAATCTGTTAAATTCTTACAAGACTACAAAATAACATTTTAATCGTTTTTTTAGTCCTTACCTTAAAAAGAAGAAAAAGACACTCATTTATTTGAGTGTCTTTTTTTATGGGTTAGATAGGTTTATTATAGGTTGTGATGAGTTAGCATAGACGCAAAGCGAAGCCTTAGGCTTCTTTTATAGACGCATAAGCGTACCACTTTTTAGTGGCTTTGCCCTATAAGACAGGCTGTGCCTGTGGATCTGCCCTTATAAAACACCTTGTGGGTGCAGCCTGAGGCTGTTCAAAAAGGGCAAAGCCGTTAACTATACTATTATAACAGGCTATGCCCTTATAAGACACCCTGTGGGTGCTATTTTTTTATAAGTTTTTCGGTTCTTATTGTGTTAGTAG